>NZ_JBMKHJ010000006.1:0-179816 GCF_049237265.1 Enterobacter cloacae complex sp. IR5384
TCAGACACCGTCTGAATTTGCAGCGGGCTGGAGAAAGGGTCATTCTGAGAATGAAGATTCCGACGTTACTAACTGAGTGTTGTATCTAATCGTGGGGGCAGGTCATTTTTATTATCTGGTGATTTTTAACACAGTTTGGCCGGGCTTATTAGCTGTGTATTTTCTTTGTAACAATACAGTTGCGTTACAATGATTTGAGCATAACTTTTCACAAAATGTTCTAAATCAATCACTGTTTCCGGCTTTCTTTCGTGGGTTGCTGGACGCATTGTAATGATTGAGCTATGTTAAAAAAGTCTTTGATTACAGCGGGTGTGAAAGCAACGTTGAGTCTGTATAAGGACGAGGACTGGTTTGTACGCGGTAAGCATAAATGTGCAAATCCTTACAGGCTGTGTTCGAATTTGTGCGGCGGATCGAGACATGTTTAAAAATGGCTTGCCATATTAAACATAGTGTGTGATAACACGTTTTGGGTCAAACGAGGTACAGTTCTGTTTATGTGTGGCATTTTCAGTAAAGAAGTCCTGAGTAAACACGTTGTCGTTGAATACCGCTTCTCTGCCGAACCTTATATTAGTGCCTCAAGCAGTAATGTCTCAGTTTTATCTCAGTCAATGCCTGCGGGCTAAGAAAACACTCTAAGGAATTTTGCAAATGGCAAAGATTAAAGGTCAAGTTAAGTGGTTCAACGAGTCTAAAGGTTTTGGTTTCATTACTCCTGCTGACGGCAGCAAAGACGTGTTCGTACACTTCTCTGCAATCCAGGGTAACGGCTTCAAAACTCTGGCTGAAGGCCAGAACGTTGAGTTCGAAATTCAGGACGGCCAGAAAGGCCCAGCTGCAGTTAACGTAACTGCTATCTGATCGAACCGCTGCTGACTGAAGCGCGTAGCACTTCAATCTCAGACATAAAGCCTCGCAAACGCGGGGCTTTTTTATATGCCTTATCTTTCAAAATATTACCATCCCTGTCTCTGTTAGTAACTTGTTGCAAAGCTACGAGATTATTAGCACTGTTTTCCCCCCTCCACAGCGGCTTTTCCCGTTAAATCAGGGCGTTGTTCAACAGCCCTGGGGTTCAGGTGAAGAAGAAAATGATACCGAGTGCCGGCAGTTTCACCCCGGCACGTTTTGCTCTGCTCTGTTTTGCTATTTTTTGCAGCCTGGCATTTTTACTGGGACGCGTTGCCTGGCTGCAGATTATTAAACCTGACAATCTGGTAAAACAGGAAGATATGCGATCGCTGCGTGAGGTGGCGATTGATGCACCGCGTGGCATGATCATGGATCGTGAAGGCCGTCCGCTGGCGGTGAGTGTGCCCGTCAGGGCCGTCTGGGCCGACCCCAAAACGGTGCTGGCAAAAGGTGGGGTTGGGTTTGATGACCGCTGGCAGGCGCTGGCCAGTGCGCTGCATCTCTCCCTTAGCACGCTGGCATCTCGCATTAACAGTAATCCGCAGGGACGCTTCATTTACCTTGCCCGTCAGGTGGATCCTGCTCAGGCGCAGTGGATCGATAAACTCAATTTGCCGGGCATCAACCTGCGCGATGAGTCCCGGCGTTTTTATCCGGCAGGCCATGTGGCCGCAAACCTTATCGGTTTTACCAATATTGATGGCCAGGGGATTGAAGGCGTAGAGAAGAGCTTCAACGCGCAGCTGATGGGGAAGGCCGGGGTCCGGCAGGTGAGGGAGGACCGCTATGGACGCGTGGTGGAAAACCTGACCGAAGTGGCGCCCGTTCCTGCGCATAATATCCAGTTGAGCATTGACGAGCGTCTGCAAACCATCACCGAGGACGCGCTTGATAATGCGGTTGCCTGGAATAAAGCCGAGTCGGGTGCATCGGTCCTGATCAATATCCCCACAGGGGAAATACTCGCCATGGCGAGCTATCCCGATTTCAACCCAAACAACCGTGAAGGTGCAACGTTAAACGATTTTCGTAATCGTGCCATTAGCGATACCTTCGAACCCGGCTCCACCGTTAAGCCGCTGGTTCTGATGACGGCATTGCAGCAGGGGCTGGTGCAACCGGACAGCGTCATTGATACCCATCCGTATACTCTTGACGGTCACCGTATCCGTGATGTGGGTTACTATCCGGAACTGACGATGACCGGGATCCTGCAAAAATCGAGCGACACCGGTGTTTCCCGTCTCTCTCTGGCGATGCCCATCCAGCATCTTATCGATACCTACCGGAACTTTGGCTTTGGCACCAATACCGGGCTGGGTTTAACGGGCGAAAGCTCAGGGTTACTGCCGCAGCGTAAATTCTGGAGTCAACTCGACAGGGCAACCTTTGCCTTCGGCTACGGCCTGATGGTGACGCCCCTTCAACTGGCCCATGTCTACGCCACCATTGGCGGGTATGGGCTTGAGCGCCCGCTCTCGATCACCCGTATCGACCCGCCGGTGATAGGCCACAGAGTCATGCCAGAAGAGATTGCCCATGAAGTGGAACACATGATGGAAAGCGTGGCGCTTCCGGGCGGAGGAGGAGTGAAGGCCGCCGTACGGGATTACCGGGTGGCGGTCAAAACCGGTACGGCGAAAAAGATTGATGACAGTGGCAAGTACGTCGATAAGTATGTCGCCTATACCGCAGGCGTTGCGCCTGCCAGCGACCCGCGTTTTGCGCTGGTGGTAGTCATAAACGATCCGCAGAACGGTGCCTATTATGGTGGTGCCGTTTCAGCGCCCGTTTTCAGTGAGATCATGGGGAATGTGCTGCGCCTGGAGAACGTGAAACCGGATGGCTTGCCGGCTGATTCCGGCCACCTTATCGTCATGCGTTAACCCTGGCGTTTTATAACGGGGCGAATAGCGGTACACTTCGCCCTTTGATTTATGCCCCGGAGTTGTCATGCCCTTCAGTTGCCCCCTTTGTCACGCGCGCCTGACGCGTTCTGAGAAAAGTTATGCGTGTCCGCAGGGACATCAGTTTGATATGGCGAAAGAGGGGTATGTGAATCTTCTGCCGGTGCAGCATAAACGCTCCCGCGATCCGGGCGACAGCGCAGAGATGATGCAGGCGCGACGTGCCTTTCTGGATGCCGGACATTACAAGCCGCTAAGGGAGAGTGTCGCGCAGCTGCTGGACCACACGCTGACGCAGAGTGCCTCCGCTCTGCTGGATATCGGCTGTGGTGAAGGGTATTACACCGCAAGGTTTGCCGAGATTGCCGCCGGGAAGGGCGCGCAGACGACGGGTCTGGACGTCTCGAAAGCGGCGATTCGCGCAGCGGCAAAACGCTACGCGGGGGTGATGTTCTGCGTGGCCTCAAGCCACCGGCTGCCGTTTGAAGATGCCAGCATGGATGCCGTTGTGCGTATTTATGCTCCCTGTAAGGCAGACGAGCTGGCCCGGGTGGTGAAACCCGGCGGGTGGGTGATAACCGTCACGCCTGGACCACGTCATCTGATGGAGCTGAAAGGGCTGATTTATGACGAGGTTCGCCTGCATGCTCCCCATTCAGAACAACTGGCTGGTTTTGTGCTCAGGCAGGAAGAAACCGTAGCGTATGAGATGGATCTGAAAGGGGATGAAGCCGTGGCGTTACTGCAAATGACGCCGTTTGCCTGGCGTGCAAAACCGGCTGTCCGGGAGACGCTGGCTGCACAGGCCACGTTTCGCTGCCAGACGGATTTCAGCATCCACTGCTGGCAGCGCGAAGGTTAACCCGCGAAGTGTGCCCAGAGTATCTGGGCACCAATACCGATTAACACGATCCCGCCCAGGATCTCGGCTCGCTTACCCAGCAGCGGGCCGATAAAACGGCCAACCATCATGCCCAGGGTGGACATAATCAATGTGGCGCAACCAATGGCCAGCGCGGTGGCAATGATATTCACCTGCAGGAAGGCCAGACCAACACCGACGGCCATCGCGTCAAGGCTGGTGGCAATTGCGGTGGTGACCAGCAGCCAGAACCCGTGGCGATGCTGAGGCTCTTCATCTTCATCGCTGTTGCCACGGAATCCTTCAATCACCATTCGTCCGCCGAGAAACACCAGCAGCACAAACGCAATCCAGTGGTTCCACTCCAGTACAAACTGGCTGGCCAGCATACCCAGGCCCCAGCCGATAAGCGGCGTCAGGGTTTCAATAGCACCGAAAATCAGACCTGTGCGCAGCGCTTCAGAAAATTTTGGTTTATGGAGTGTGGCACCTTTTCCGATGGAAGCAGCAAAAGCATCCATGGACATGCCGAAAGCGAGAAGAATGGTGGCGGAGATGTTCATACAAGCGTCCAGACCGGGAGATATCCATATGACACATCACTGCCCCCAGTAAACAGCAGTTGATGTATCTATGGTCTCGCCTGACCGTCGCACTATGATGTGCAGAAAACGATCTGTACGCGCCACGTTTTTCAACGAGTATGTTGACACGTACATTTCCTGAGTACAGGAAATTAGCTACTCCCCAACGACGGGCGCAACCTTAACATATTTTGAGAATATAAAACAACAACAGCGGGGTATTATTTTATTGTCTTGTTGATAACGATTTTCATTTAGATTTATTCGTAAAAATAGCGTTAAAAAATAGGAAGGATAAAAAGAATGGAATATAGCTATGGCTATATTTCGTGAGCAACGTTAACACGGAATATAGCCGATGCTATAAATATAACTTATTGAGTTTTAATGAGTAATTTGTATATCTTTTCCAGGTCATCTATATTTTTGACCCGAATGAGCAGGCGGCGCTGTTCTAATTGCATCACCAGCACCCCGTCTTCAGATAAATTCATCTCTTTAATGCGGTTATATTCTATCCAGACATTGGCAAAGAAGAACCCGTGTTTTTTAAAAATGAGTTTTGGCGAACGGATCCAGAACAGGTAAATCGCCATTAATGCCAGCGCACATAATAACCATGTGGTTAATATTGCACCATGGCTGGTCACGTTATTGTAAATCAGGATGACCACCAGACCGGCGAAGATAAACGCATCAATGCGTCCACGGCGTAAGAGGGGAAGGGTCAGCAGCGTCTCGCCGTGGCGGCGAGGCATAATGAACTCGTCATAGATCGCGTAAGCCAGAAGGGCAACAATAAACAAAACCAGTACGGTGTCCGTGACAGTCATTCATCCTCCAGATAAAAAAACCGGGGGCAAGCCCCCGGCGTATAACATAAAGCTTTACAGGCCCAACAGACCGACAGCGTAGCCCGCGATACCGATGACGAAGAAGCCAACGATGATCCACAGCGGGTTCACTTTCTTACGCAGCAGCCACATACAGGCGAAGGTCAACAGCAGCGGCACCAGGCCAGGCATCAGCTGGTCAAGGATGGTCTGCACGGTGGTCACACGGGTTTGCCCATCCTGTCCGGTGATGGTTGAAACCACCAGCGGGATGTTCACGTGCGTCCACTTGTTAACCAGTGCCCCCATCACAAACAGGCCGAGGATTGACGCCCCCTCTGTCAGTTTTTGCAGGAAGCCGCCGCCCATATCTTTAACGATATCCACCCCTTTACGGTAACCGTACGCCACGCCGTAGTAACGGGTCAGCAGACGCACCGCATTGAACAGGATGAAAAACAGCAGTGGACCAAGCAGGCTGCCGCTCATCGCGATACCCGCGCCCAGCGCTGCAAAGACCGGACGAACAGTACCCCAGAAGATCGGGTCACCTACGCCTGCCAGCGGACCCATCAGACCGACTTTAATACCGTTGATGGCACCATCGTCGATTTCTGCGCCGTTTGCACGCTGCTCTTCCATCGCCAGGGTAACGCCCAGTACCGGTGCCGCTACGTAAGGATGGGTGTTAAAGAATTCCAGGTGACGCTTAATCGCCTGGCGACGTGCTTCGTTGTTCTCCGGGTAGAGGCGTTTGATCGCCGGTACCATGGAGAAGCAGAAGCCCAGGGCCTGCATACGTTCGAAGTTCCATGAACCCTGAAACAGGTTAGAACGGATGAACACGCCACGAATATCACCCGGAGTGAGTTTCTTCTCAGGGGTAGTTTTAGTCATATCAACCATTTCGCTCACCTGTTAGTCCAGTTCGTTATCGAGATCGTTATTACCAGCAGCCTGCGCTGGGGCACCCGCAACGCGGTTATATTTCGGGCTGAGCTGGATGTAGAGAATTGCCATTACCGCACCAATCACACCGAGAGCAACCAGGTTGAAGTTGGTGAACGCCGCAGTTACGAAGCCCAGGTAGAAGAATGGCATCAGGTAGCCTGCGCGCATCATGTTGATGACCATCGCATAACCAACCACCACGATCATACCACCGGCGATGTTCAGACCGCTGGTGACCACTTCAGGGATGGCGTTGAGCATGCCCTGAACTTCGCTGGTGCCTACGGAGATAGCGACGATAACGGCAGGAATAGCGATACGCATCGCCTGCAGGAACAGGGACGAGACGTGGATCCAGGAGAGCGCCGTGAGGTTGCCGTTTTCGGCCGCCTTATCCGCCGCGTGCTGGAAAGCCACGGTGATAGTACGAACGATAATGGTCAGTACCTGGCCTGCGGCGGCCAGCGGAATTGCCAGAGCGATACCGGCACCGATGCTTTGATGACCGGCAATGACCAACACAGTTGAAATAATGGACGCCAGCGCGGCATCGGGCGCAACCGCCGCACCGATGTTCATCCAGCCAAGGGCGATCATTTCCAGGGTACCACCGATGATGATACCGGTTTTCATATCACCGAGAACGGCGCCAATCAACGTACAGGCCACCAGAGGGCGGTGGAACTGAAATTCATCAAGTACGGATTCCATACCCGCAATACACGCGACGATGAACACCAGCACAATCTGAAGAGTGGTAATCTCCATTGTACTTCTCCTATTGCATAATCTTTATGTGAAAAACCGGCGCGGGCTTATTTCCCAACTTTGCCGATCAAATCCATCATTTTCAGTTTCGGGTCCGTGGAAACCTTACGGGCTTCCAGTTCAATACCGCGAGCATTCAACTTGTTAAATGCCTCGATATCTTTCGCATCGACTGAAATCGCGTTGTTGACCTGCGTTTTGCCCTGACGGAAAGCCATACCACCAATGTTCACGGAGGTGATTTTCACGCCGCCTTCAACAATGCGCTCGACGTCTGTCGGGTTAGTGAACAGAAGCATCACACGTTCACCGGCATATTTCGGGTTGTTATAGACGCGGATCATCTTGGCGACATCCACCACGTGCGCGGTAACGCCCGGAGGAGCAACCTGGGTGAGGAGGGTTTTACGCACCGTGTCGGCGGCCACTTCGTCGCTGACCACGATAATACGTTGAACGTTGGTCTCTTTGGTCCAGCGCGTTGCCACCTGGCCGTGAATTAAACGGTCATCGATGCGCGCAAGGCCAATCACCATATAATCGTTCGGGCCCATCGGTTTTGCGGGGGCAGCGGCTTTCGGTGCCGCGGCAGCCGCAGGTACGGGTTTCTCAACCGGCTGTGCCTTCAGCGCTTTCACGCCTTCGCGACCGGTTTCGACCGCCAGGGCAACCAGCTCATCAAAAGCCGGATTGTCGTCGCGTGCCATGAAGGTTTCCACCAGCATCGGGATATTGACCCCGGCGACAACTTCATAGTGCTCTTTATCGACGACAATGCGGCTGGCAGCGTTGAACGGGCTGCCGCCCCATGTATCAACGAGAAACAGCACGCCTTTGCTGGTATCCAGCTTCGACAGTTGAGCCGTGTATTTCTCAATCAGCGTCTCGGCGTTTTCACCGGGAACGAAATCGATCCAGCCGACGTTTTCCTGCTCGCCCAACAGCATCTCTGCTGTTTTGAGTAGCTGCTCTGCAGCCCAACCATGTGTGCCTATGACAATAGCAATGGTCACTTGCTACCTCCTTTTATTATCATTAATACCTCTGCCAGGCAGACGTACTGAGAATCGTATTGGCGAACCGAATCGATTCAGATAAGGGTTAGAGTTAAAAAAGCTCAGACTTACGCGAATTATTTTAGATAGTGAAAAAATAATTTATGTGATGAAGATCCGTAATTTAGGTTTCGAAAATCAGAAATTACTCAACACAAATTCTGCCTTTTCACGTTTTTGCAAAGGAACGTAAATCTTTGCTAAAAACGTAATGTCTCTGATATGTTTAGCCTCCGTTTAATTGATCAGGAGTATAGGGCTACAGCCCACTATATGGACCGTCACCGACGTCAGTCATCTATCAGGCCACTTCGCGCCTTTTTCACCGGCGATCCTCGCCACGTATCGACTCTGTTTACCGCTGTTTTGCCCACATTGAGTGGGGCACCGTTTCGTCATTCCTTTAGCAGGAGCTTGTCATGGAATTCTTAATGGACCCGTCAATCTGGGTGGGATTGCTCACGCTGGTGGTGCTGGAGATCGTTCTCGGCATTGATAACCTGGTGTTTATTGCCATCCTCGCGGACAAACTGCCGCCAAAACAGCGTGATAAAGCGCGTCTGATCGGCCTCTCGCTGGCGCTGGTTATGCGTCTGGCGCTGCTGTCCGTGATCTCGTGGATGGTCACCCTGACAAAACCGCTCTTTACCGTCATGGATTTCACCTTCTCTGGCCGCGATTTGATCATGCTGCTCGGGGGGATATTCCTGCTCTTTAAAGCAACGACAGAGCTGCACGAGCGGCTGGAGAACCGTCAGCACGACGATGGTCATGGCAAAGGCTATGCCAGCTTCTGGGTTGTGGTGCTGCAGATCGTGGTGCTGGATGCTGTCTTCTCGCTTGATGCGGTGATCACAGCGGTGGGTATGGTGAACCATCTCCCGGTGATGATGGCGGCGGTAGTTATCGCCATGGCGGTTATGCTGCTGGCGTCTAAACCGCTGACCCGCTTTGTGAACCAACATCCGACGGTCGTGGTGCTGTGTCTGAGCTTCCTGCTGATGATCGGTCTGAGCCTCGTTGCGGAAGGTTTCGGTTTCCATATTCCGAAAGGTTATCTGTATGCCGCGATTGGCTTCTCGATCCTGATCGAACTGTTTAACCAGATTGCACGCCGTAACTTTATTAAGCAGCAGTCCAATCAGCCGCTGCGTGCCCGCACCGCGGATGCCATCCTGCGCCTGATGGGCGGTCGCCGTCAGGTGAATGTGCAGAGTGACACCGAGAACCGTAACCCGGTTCCGGTGCCGGAAGGGGCATTTGTGGAAGAAGAGCGTTATATGATTAACGGCGTTCTCTCCCTGGCCTCCCGTTCACTGCGCGGAATCATGACCCCGCGCGGCGAGATCAGCTGGGTAGATTCCCGGTTGAGCGTTGATGAAATTCGTCAGCAGCTGCTCTCTTCACCGCACAGCCTGTTCCCGGTGTGTCGCGGTGAGCTGGATGAGATCATCGGTGTCGTGCGTGCCAAAGAGATGCTGGTCGCGCTGGAAGAGGGCGTTGACGTCGAAGCCATCGCCGCCGCCTCACCGGCTATCGTGGTACCGGAAACGCTGGACCCCATCAACCTGCTTGGCGTTCTGCGCCGTGCCCGCGGCAGCTTCGTGATTGTCACCAACGAGTTTGGTGTGGTGCAGGGGCTGGTCACGCCGCTGGACGTGCTTGAAGCCATTGCCGGTGAGTTCCCGGATGAGGACGAAACACCGGAAATCGTGGCCGATGGTGAAGGCTGGCTGGTGAAAGGTACCACTGACCTGCACGCGCTTTCGCATACGCTGGGGCTGGAAAACGTGGTCAACGATGAAGAAGACATTGCCACTGTGGCCGGTCTGGTCATCGCCGTAAACGGGCAGATCCCGCGCGTGGGGGATGTGATCGAACTGCCCCCGTTGAGCATTACCATTGTTGAAGCCAACGACTATCGCGTTGATATGGTGCGTATTGTTAAAGAGCAATCCGTGCACGACGAAGATGAGTAACGCTTCTTAACGCAACGGCATTAAGGGCACGATGTGCCCGTTATGATGCGCTGGCGGAGGTGAACTCTCCGCCAGCCATTGTGGAAAATCCCTAAGCGGCATCGGCCGCGCATAGAAATACCCCTGCAGAGTATGAACACCGTGTCGGCGTAAGTAGCGCGCCTGCTCCTCCGTTTCGACCCCTTCCGCAACCAGCTCAATATTCAGCCGCTGACCCAGCGCAATAATGATATCTGTCACCGTTGAGTTCACGGCATCGGTTCCAATGGCGGTGGTAAAGGACTGGTCGATTTTCAGTACGTCAGGATGAAGCTTTTCAAGCCAGGAGAGCGAACTGTTGCCGGTACCAAAATCGTCGATAGCCAGTTTGACCCCTTTGCGATGCAGCTCGCGCACGATGCGATAATCTGCATCGACCAGCGCGTCACGCTCGGTGAGTTCGATAACCAGCCGCTGGCTCGGGTTTGCACTGAACCAGTAGCGGTTCAGATCCTGAAGTAGCACGGCGTGACGGAAGTGGCTGGCCGCCACGTTAATACCGATGTGAAAGCCCGGGTGGGAGGGGAAGTAGCCTATCTGGCGAACCGTCTCGGCAATCACGTAGCGGGTCAGGGGAACAATCAGGTTATGTTCTTCTGCCAGGGGGATGAACACTTCCGGGGAGATCCAACCCTGACGCGGGTTGTTCCAGCGCAGAAGAATTTCCACGCCGATACACTCCTGCGTACGGGCATTCACCAGCGGCTGACAGAACAGCTCAAATTCCCGCGCCGCAATCCCCATATCGATCTCCCACGTGAAGCTCATCCGGTTTGCTGTGGCCAGCCAGGCCAGATACCCCAGAACCAGGCTCAGCATTAACCCCAGCGGCAGCTGTGCCGGCAGGCTTTTAAGTGCCAGCGCGCCAGGACCCGGCCCACTGACCGTGATGGTAAATGGAAAGCGTGTAGAGACTTCCTCTATTCGCGAGTCAGCCTCATTAAACTTCAGCGCGTCGGTAATACCTTGACCGTAGCGTAAAGAGCGATCTCCCACGGTTAACGCCACGTCAGTGATAAGCGGGCGGGGCGGCTCAAGGATCATTCTAGTGATGAGATCGATATTGATCACTTCCATCACCCCCTCTTCACCGCGTTGTGACGTCGGGTGCCACTGGATAAGAATAGGGCTGCCTTTAAGCAGCCACTTATCGGTCGATAAAATCAATTTTGGCAGACCTGACGGCAGTTCGGGAAATAATTCATGAACCGGGACGGCGCGACTGCCAAAAATACTGGAGCAGTAGAGGATCCCCTCTTTAATCAGGGTAATCGAGCGGACGGTCTGTAAAATGGCGGCCTGCTTACGCAGAGTCAGATGCGCCTGCGGGCACGGCTGGCCGACAAGACCCAACAACTCCGGCCGGCGGTTATCCAGGGAAAGCAGGACGTTTTCAAGTGAGCGAACGGTATGGCTGGCGAAATCGACAATGCGTTGTTGATTAACATTGCGCTGTGAAATAAATCGAATGCCCAACGTCAGGATGAGCGTAAGGAGCGCAACCGTCACGCAGACGATAACGCGTTTTCGGCGATAGTTTTTAATGATCGTTTGTGCGGTTTGCATGAACGGTCGCCTGATACACCTCCAGCCCCAAAAGCCAGACGCAACAGTGAAAGTGTAGTGGGGAAAGTGAAAGGCGACGAGAATCAGAAGGAAATTTCGCCCATCCGTTGCAGATGGGCGAGGGGAGGTATTAGTCGCACTGTACCTTAATGGCCAGACCACCACGGGAAGTCTCACGGTACTTCGCGTTCATGTCTTTACCGGTTTCGTACATGGTCTCAATAACTTTATCCAGCGACACGCGAGGCTCGCTGGTACGGCGCATTGCCATACGGGAGGCGTTAATCGCTTTCACCGACGCAATGGCGTTACGCTCAATGCACGGTACCTGCACCTGCCCGGCAACCGGGTCACAGGTCAGGCCCAGGTTATGTTCCATACCGATTTCCGCCGCCACGCAAACCTGCTCAGGGCTTGCGCCCAGCAGTTCAGCCAGACCAGCGGCTGCCATGGAACAGGCCACACCCACTTCACCCTGGCATCCTACTTCAGCGCCAGAGATAGAGGCGTTCATTTTGTACAGGGCACCGATGGCACCTGCCGCCAGGAAGTAACGGATGTAGATATCTGGCGTAACAGGTTCAATAAAGTGATCGTAATAAGCCAGCACCGCCGGAACAATACCGCACGCACCGTTGGTGGGCGCCGTCACCACGCGGCCACCGGCAGCGTTTTCTTCGTTAACCGCCAGAGCGAACATATTCACCCAGTCGACCACGTTCATCGGGTCGTTGGAGAATTTATCGGTGGTCACCAGCATGCGGCGCAGGGCAGAGGCACGACGCGGTACGCGCAGCGGACCCGGCAGCACGCCTTCGGTGTTCATCCCGCGATCGATACAGGCGCGCATGGTCTGCCATACGTTTGCAAAATAGTCTTCGATCTCTTTTTTGCTGTGCAGTGCCAGTTCGTTCTGCATCACCATGCCGGACAGCGACAGGCCGGTCTCTTTGCAATAACCCAACATCTCGGTGGCCGATTTGAAAGGATACGGCACGTTGACGTCGCCGGTGCTCTCTTTACCGAAATGCTCTTCATCCACGATGAATCCACCGCCGATGGAGTAGTACGTTTTGCTGTAAATCTCTTTTTCGCCATTCCAGGCATGGATGGTCATGCCGTTTTCATGCAGCGGCAGGTTGTCGCTACGAAAACGCATCCCGTCATCCTGCGGGAAATCCACTTCGTGCTGGCCGTTAGCCAGCAGCAGACGACCGCGCGCTTCCACGTCACGGATGAATGCCGGGATGGCATCAATATCTACAGTGTCCGGCATATTGCCCGCCAGACCCATAATAATGGCGATATCGGTGTGGTGGCCTTTACCCGTTAATGACAGTGAGCCGTAGACATCCACGGCGACACGGGTAACGCTTTCCAGTAATCCTTTTTCGACCAGATCATCGACGAACTGTTTACCGGCCTTCATCGGCCCAACAGTATGGGAAGACGAAGGGCCAATTCCCACTTTGAACATGTCGAATATACTAATCACTTTCACACTCCTGACAGGGTTACCGGGGTTCCAGTAACGATGTTATAACTGCGCATAGTGTAAGAGGGAACATCGACCTCGGCTTAACTATTCACATGAATTAAACTAATGGTTAACGATGGTTTTGCTAATAGCGCGACGCCGATCGCAAACCTGACAAAAGAGGGTGGAATGTAAAGTATAGTCAAGGCTTCAGGCCGATTTGCAGAGCCAGTTCACGAATGATGCCCGCCGTCATGCCCCAGACAAAATAATGCTGATACCAGGACAACCAGACCCGATGATCGTGTCCACGGCGCTGAATATCCAGCGGGTGATAGCGACTGAGGCGAAGGGCTTCTTCCAGTGGCATTTCAAACACCGCAGACACCTCATCAACACTGGCGTGATACTGAAGGCCGGGCGGGATAATGCCCACCACCGGCGTCACCTGGAAACCGGTCACGCTGTCCACCGGCGGGAGGACGCCGACAATCTCGACGGCCTCCGGTGGGATCGCCACCTCTTCCTGCGCTTCACGCAGCGCCGCGGCAATCAGCGAGGCATCGCTGCTGTCTACCGCGCCGCCGGGGAAAGCGACCTGACCGGCATGTTTGCGTAAATGAGGGGAGCGCTGGGTCAACAGCAAACCGGGCTGCTCACGGCGCACCACGGGGATCAGCACCGCCGCCTGACGTTGATTAAGCGCTTCGCGGCTCACCTGTGGCCGCAAAAGCTGAAAGCGCGACAGAAAATCATCCAGCGTCAGGTTCTCTCTCTCCACCCGTCAGTTCTCCAGTTGTTGCAGGATACGGTTAACTTTATCAAAGGTTTCCTGATATTCCGCCTCGACCTGGCTGTCAGCAACAATCCCGCCGCCTGCGGAACAGTAAAGCTGGCCGTCGCAGGCCGTCAGGGTGCGAATAGTGATGCTGGTATCCAGCGTGCCGCAGACGCTAACGTAGCCAATGCTGCCGCACCAGGCGTTGCGACGGTGCGGTTCCAGCTCATCGATAATCTCCATCGCCCGCACTTTTGGCGCGCCGGTGATGGAGCCACCCGGGAACGCGGCGCGCAGAAGATCGCAGGGGGTACGCGAAGCCGGCAGTTGTGCGGTAATGGTGCTGACCAGATGGTGCACCGCCGGGAAAGGCTCGACGACGAACAGCTCCGGCACGCGAACGCTGCCCGGTACCGCCACCCGGCCAATGTCGTTGCGCATCAGGTCGACAATCATTAAATTTTCGGCGCGATCCTTCGGTGACGCGGCGAGCTTTTCCGCCTGCTGGCGGTCGGCAGCCGGATCGCTCAGGCGCGGCAAGGTCCCTTTAATCGGGCGTGTCTGGATCTTGCCTTCCGCCAGATGAATAAACCGCTCAGGCGAAAGACTCAGGATCGCGCCCTGATCGAGACGGATAAACGCACTGAAAGGTGCCCGGTTGCTGGCATTGAGGCGGGTAAAGGCCTGCCATTCATCGCCCTGATACGTCGCCTGGAAGCGCTGGGCAAGGTTCACCTGATAACAATCGCCGCTTTGCAGATACGCCTGCACGCGTGCGAATTTTTCCGCATAGGTCTGCGGGGTCATGTTTGAACGCCACGCAGAGGTCAGACGGAAATCCGGCGCGGCTGCGGGCTGCTGCGCGTTCAGCCACGCCAGGCGTGCCTCCACATCCGAATGGCTGAGCAAGGAGACCACCTGTTTATGGTGATCGACAATCAGCGCCCAGTCGTAAAGTCCCACCGCCATATCCGGCAGCGGAATATCCGCCTTCGCAACGGAAGGCAGCGTTTCAAAGCGGCGACCAAGGTCATAGCCAAACACGCCCAGCGCACCGCCCTGGAAGGGAAGATCCGGGTTCGGCGTGGCAGACAAACCCAGCTCGTCGATAGCCTCCTGAAGCTTGATCAGCGGATCGTGCGTGGAGGGCTGGTTTTCGGATGTTACCGTGCGCACCGGGTCAGCAACCACAATGTCGAAGCGGCTGTAAGGATGGTCCGCATGGCCGGAATGCAGCAGCATCGCCCAGGGAAGATGGCTCAGACGAGCAAACCAGAATTCAGCGGCGTCAGTACGCCACGGCAGGGTAATAACAGTGGGGAAGCGCATGTTCATGTGTGGCATACTACCGGGCAGCGTGAAATAATTAGCGCGAATAATTTAGCAGGAGTTGACGATGTTTGCAGGTTTACCTTCTCTGAGCCACGAGCAACAGCAGAAAGCGGTTGAGCGGATCCAGGAGCTGATGTCCCAGGGGATGAGCAGCGGGCAGGCCATTTCTCAGGTGGCGGAAGAACTTCGCGCCACCCATACCGGCGAGCGGATCGTGGCGCGTTTCGAGGATGAAGAGTAACCGGCTTACACAGCCGCGATAATCTTAATCTCTACCTTGTATTCCGGCTTCATCAGCGTGGCCTGTACGGTACAACGTACAGGCGCGTGACCCGCCACCACCCACGCATCCCAGGCTTTGTTCATGGCCGCAAAATCGTCTTTATTCGCCAGGAAAATGGTGGCGTCCAGAATACGCGATTTGTCGCTTCCTTGCTTTTCCAGCACCGCATCGATCTGCGCCAGGGTGTCAGCTGTTTGTTCAAAGGCATCCGCATCCAGATTGGACGGCACGCCAGTGTAATAGAGCGTCTGGTTATGAATGACTACATCAGACCAGCGGGCTTCGGCATCAATGCGCACAATTGTCATAAACGTTTCCTCGTTACTTTCGTCATCAGGCGGCAAGACTGCCATATTGTTTCGCCGTCGTCACTATTTGGGGTGGCACAGGAGAGGATGGGCTGACATAATCCCTGTGCAAAAATACAGTGAGAGAACACCGTGGCAGACGATTTTTCCCCTGAAGGGCAGTTAGCACAGGCTATTCCCGGTTTTAAACCGCGTGAACCGCAGCGTCAGATGGCGCATGCCGTCGCTCGCGCCATCGATAAGGCACAGCCGCTGGTGGTCGAGGCCGGAACCGGCACGGGAAAAACCTACGCTTACCTTGCACCGGCGCTGCGCGCGAAAAAGAAGGTGATCATCTCTACCGGCTCGAAGGCGTTGCAGGATCAGCTCTACAGCCGTGATTTGCCGACGGTGGCAAAAGCGCTGAAATACAAAGGGCGGCTGGCATTGCTGAAAGGGCGCTCCAACTATCTCTGCCTGGAGCGTCTTGAACAGCAGGCGCTGGCGGGCGGCGACCTGCCGGTGCAGACCCTGAGTGATGTGATCATCCTTCGCGCCTGGGCTAACCAGACGGAAGAGGGGGATATCAGCACCTGCGCGAGCGTGGCGGAAGACTCTCCTGCCTGGCCGCTGGTGACCAGCACCAATGACAACTGTCTGGGCAGCGACTGCCCGCTGTATAAAGACTGTTTTGTGGTCAAAGCGCGTAAAACGGCGATGGATGCAGATGTGGTGGTGGTCAACCACCATCTGTTTCTCGCGGATATGGTGGTGAAAGACAGCGGTTTTGGCGAACTTATTCCTGAAGCGGAAGTGATGATCTTCGACGAAGCCCATCAGCTTCCGGATATCGCCAGCCAGTATTTCGGCCAGTCGCTCTCCAGCCGCCAGCTGCTGGATCTGGCGAAAGATTTCACCATTGCTTATCGCACTGAATTAAAAGATACCCAGCAGCTGCAAAAATGTGCCGATCGCCTCGCGCAAAGCGCGCAGGATTTTCGCCTGCAGCTTGGCGAGCCGGGCTACCGCGGCAATCTGCGCGAGCTGCTGGCGGACAATAATATCCAGCGTGCGCTACTGCTGCTGGATGATGCGCTGGAACTCTGTTACGACGTGGCGAAACTGTCGCTTGGCCGTTCTGCGCTGCTGGACGCTGCCTTCGAGCGCGCCACGCTCTATCGCGGGCGGCTGAAACGGCTGAAGGAGATCAACCAGCCGGGGTACAGCTACTGGTATGAATGCACGTCTCGTCATTTCACCCTGGCGCTTACGCCGCTGACGGTGGCAGACAAATTCAAAGAGGTGATGGCGCAAAAACCGGGGAGCTGGATATTTACCTCCGCGACCCTGTCGGTGAATGACGATCTGCACCACT
Source organism: Enterobacter cloacae complex sp. IR5384 (assembly GCF_049237265.1). Taxonomy (NCBI): domain Bacteria; kingdom Pseudomonadati; phylum Pseudomonadota; class Gammaproteobacteria; order Enterobacterales; family Enterobacteriaceae; genus Enterobacter; species Enterobacter cloacae complex sp. IR5384. The sequence goes on from NZ_JBMKHJ010000006.1 coordinate 16,995, forward strand.
TCACCGAGCGTCTCGGGATTGAACAGGCGGAGTCACTGCTGCTGCCGAGCCCGTTTGATTATGAAAAACAGGCGCTGCTCTGCGTGCCGCGTAATCTGCCGTTACCCAACCAGCCCGGCGCCGCACGCCTGCTGGCAGCCATGCTGAAGCCGATGATTGAGGCCAACAATGGCCGCTGCTTTATGCTCTGCACCTCTCACGCCATGATGCGCGACCTGGCAGAACAGTTCCGCGCCACCATGACCTTGCCGGTGCTGCTGCAGGGGGAAACCAGCAAAGGGCAACTGTTACAGCAGTTTGTCAGTGCCGGGAATGCGCTTCTGGTGGCAACCAGCAGCTTCTGGGAAGGTGTGGACGTGCGGGGCGATACCCTGTCGCTGGTCATTATCGATAAACTGCCTTTTACCTCGCCGGACGATCCGCTGCTCAAAGCGCGAATGGAAGACTGCCGTCTGCGCGGGGGCGATCCTTTCGACGAGGTACAGCTGCCGGACGCGGTGATCACCCTTAAGCAGGGGGTAGGACGACTGATCCGCGACGTGGACGACCGCGGCGTGCTCGTAATCTGTGATAACCGGCTGGTGATGCGCCCCTACGGTGCGACCTTCCTCGCCAGCCTGCCGCCCGCGCCGCGTACGCGGGACATTAAACGCGCGGTTCGCTTCCTGGCCAACCCAACGGCGGAGTAATTTGCCCGGGAGTGTGCTAAGATGCGCGCCATTTTGTGACTGACCATTGCGAGAGCGCGACGACTGATGCGAATTCTGGCTATTGATACCGCTACAGAGGCGTGTTCCGTTGCTCTGTGGAACGACGGTGCTATTTCTGCTCATTTCGAAGAGTGCCCACGAGAACACACCCAACGTATTCTGCCCCTGGTGAAAGCGATTTTGACCCAGGGCAACACCACCTTAACCGACCTCGATGCGCTGGCCTTTGGCCGTGGCCCCGGCAGCTTTACGGGTGTACGCATTGGGATCGGTATTGCGCAGGGGCTGGCGCTGGGCGCTGACCTGCCGATGATCGGTGTTTCCACCCTGGCGACGATGGCGCAGGGCGCGTGGCGTATGACCGGTGCTACCCGTGTGCTGGCAGCGATTGATGCCCGCATGGGCGAAGTCTACTGGGCTGAATACACCCGCGACGAGCAGGGCGTGTGGCACGGCGAAGAGACGGAAGCGGTGCTCAAGCCGGAAGCGGTAACCGAACGGTTGCAGAACCTCTCCGGTGAATGGGCGACGGTAGGGACCGGTTGGGCGGCATGGCCTGACATGGCAAACGGTACCGGCGTAACGCTGGTGGACGGCAACATGCTTCTGCCTGCCGCAGAGGATATGCTTCCTCTGGCCTGCCAGCTGCTCGCAGCAGGAAAAACCGTGGCTGTTGAACATGCCGAGCCGGTTTATTTGCGAAACACCGTCGCGTGGAAGAAACTTCCAGGCCGCGAGTGAATCTCAGTAACAGGAACTGAGAAAAAGGAGTCGCATCATGGCGGTTCAGACTAAAGTAGTACGCCTAATTATGGCAGGCGCTGTGGCCATAGCACTGAGCGGATGCGTTTCCGTTCCTGATGCGATTAAGGGCAGTAGCCCTACGCCACAGCAGGATCTGGTTCGCGTGATGAATGCCCCTGAGCTTTACGTCGGTCAGGAAGCGCGCTTCGGCGGGAAGGTGATTGAGGTGCAAAACCAGCAGGGGAAAACCCGGCTGGAGATCGCCACCGTGCCACTGGATAGCGGCGCGCGGCCGATCCTCGGCGAAACCTCGCGTGGGCGCATTTTTGCCGATGTCAGCGGCTTCCTCGACCCGGTTGATTTCCGTGGACAGCTGGTGACCGTCGTCGGGCCGATTACCGGCACGACACAGGGCAAAATCGGCACAACGCCTTACAAATTTATGACCATGCAGGTTAACGGCTACAAACGCTGGCGGCTGACACAGCAGGTGATCATGCCGCCTCAGCCTGTTGATCCGTGGATGTGGGGCCCACACCCGTATCGTTACGGCTACCCCGGCTGGGGCTGGTATAACCCAGGCCCGGCGCAGGTACAGACGATCGTTACTGAGTAACTTACTGTTATTGTTAGAAAAGAGACAGCGGCTCAGCCGCTGTCTCTGTTTTTTTACGGCTAAAACGAAAAAAAAGAGTGACGCGCTTCGCAACCTTAAATCTGGGCAATTAATAAACTGGTACGCTGAGTTAATATAATGTTAACAAACTGTTTATTATCGGGGTTGTGATGACGACGAACACTCAATTCAGAGGTGATGCATTGAACAAGGTTTGGCTTAACCGTTATCCCGCAGATGTGCCTGCGGAGATCAATCCTGACCGTTATCAATCCCTGGTTGAATTATTTGAACACTCGGTAAGGCGTTACGCCGATCAGCCCGCGTTTATCAATATGGGTGAGGTGATGACGTTCCGTAAGCTTGAGGAGCGGAGTCGGGCGTTCGCGGCCTATTTGCAGGAAGGGCTGGGGCTGCAAAAAGGGGATCGCGTCGCGCTGATGATGCCGAACCTGCTGCAATACCCGGTCGCGTTATTTGGTATCCTGCGGGCCGGGATGATTGTCGTCAACGTCAACCCGCTCTACACCCCACGTGAACTGGAGCATCAGTTGAACGACAGCGGCGCGACCGCAATTGTGATCGTCTCAAACTTTGCCCACACGCTGGAGAAAGTGGTCGACAGAACCCAGGTTAAACACGTCATCCTGACGCGCATGGGGGATCAGCTCTCCACCGCCAAGGGCACGCTGGTTAACTTTGTCGTCAAATACATTAAACGTCTGGTACCGAAATACCATCTGCCGGATGCCATCTCTTTCCGCCGCGCGCTGCATGCCGGGTATCGTATGCAATACGTCAAACCGGAAGTGGTGTCAGAGGATCTTGCGTTCCTGCAGTACACCGGTGGCACTACCGGCGTGGCCAAAGGCGCCATGCTGACTCACCGCAATATGCTGGCGAACCTTGAACAGGTGAATGCGACCTACGGGCCGCTGTTGCATCCGGGCAAAGAGGTGGTCATCACCGCGCTTCCGCTTTATCACATTTTTGCGCTGACCATGAACTGCCTGCTGTTCATTGAGCTGGGCGGTCAGAACGTGCTGATCACCAACCCACGCGACATTCCGGGGCTGGTTAAAGAGCTGGCGAAATACCCGTTCACCGCCATGACCGGAGTGAATACCCTGTTTAACGCGCTGCTTAATAACAAAGAGTTCCAGCAGCTTGATTTCTCCACGCTGCACCTCTCTGCGGGCGGCGGAATGCCGGTTCAGCAGGCGGTGGCCGAGCGCTGGGTGAAACTCACCGGCCAGTATTTACTCGAAGGCTATGGCCTGACCGAATGCGCCCCGCTGGTCAGCGTCAATCCGCATGATATCGACTATCACAGCGGCAGTATCGGCCTGCCCGTACCGTCGACGGAAGCCAAACTGGTGGATGATGACGACAACGAAGTTGCACCGGGCGAGCCGGGTGAACTGTGCGTTAAAGGGCCACAGGTGATGCTGGGCTACTGGCAGCGTCCTGATGCCACCGACGAAATCATCAAAGACGGCTGGCTACACACCGGTGATATCGCGGTGATGGACGAAGAGGGCTTCCTGCGCATTGTCGATCGTAAGAAAGACATGATCCTCGTCTCCGGATTTAACGTCTATCCGAATGAGATCGAAGATGTGGTGATGCAGCATAGCGGCGTGCTTGAAGTTGCCGCGGTTGGCGTACCTTCCGGCAGCAGCGGCGAGGCAGTGAAGATTTTTGTGGTGAAGAAAAACGCCTCTCTTACCGAGGAGGAGCTCATCACGTTCTGCCGCCGTCAGCTCACCGGCTATAAAGTGCCGAAGCTGGTGGAGTTCCGCGATGAGTTGCCGAAATCGAACGTCGGGAAGATATTACGACGAGAATTACGTGACGAAGCCCGTGCCAAAGTGGACAATAAGGCCTGAGCTTCACGCTAATCGCCCAGACGCCGGTTTAGCCGGCGTTTTTTATGGGCGCAAACAAAAGAGAAACCGTTTTGAATTACCAGATGATCACGACCAACGACGAGCTGGCTTCGCTGTGCGAAGTGACGCGCGACTTTCCTGCCATCGCCCTGGATACCGAGTTTGTCCGTACCCGGACGTATTATCCGCAGTTGGGTTTGATTCAGATGTACGACGGCAAACACGTGTCGCTGATTGACCCGCTCGGCATTACCGACTGGACGCCGATGCGTGACCTGCTGCTTGATACTGCGGTCACCAAATACCTGCACGCAGGCAGTGAAGATCTGGAAGTCTTTCTGAATACGTTTGGCATCATGCCGCAGCCGCTGATTGACACGCAGATCCTCGCTGCGTTCAGCAATCGTCCGCTTTCATGGGGCTTTGCCGCCATGGTTGAGGAGTACACCGGCCTGACCCTGGATAAAAGTGAATCCCGTACCGACTGGCTGGCGCGCCCGCTCACAGAGCGTCAGCTGGACTACGCTGCGGCAGATGTGTTTTACCTGCTGCCGATTGCCGGACAACTGATGAAAGAGGCAGAAGCCTCCGGCTGGCTGCCTGCTGCACTGGATGAGTGTCGCATGACGCAGCAACGTCGCCAGGAAATCGCTGACCCGAAAGAGGCCTGGCGCGATATCAGCAACGCGTGGCAGCTGCGTACGCGTCAGCTGGCCTGTCTGCAATTATTAGCCGACTGGCGCCTGCGTAAAGCGCGCGAACGCGATTTGGCCGTTAACTTTGTGGTACGCGAAGAGCACCTGTGGGCGGTCGCACGCTATATGCCAGGCAGCATGGGCGAGCTGGACAGCATTGGGCTTTCAGGCAGCGAAATTCGTTTTCACGGAAAAACGCTGCTCGCGCTGGTGGCCAAAGCGCAGCAGATACCGGATGACGCACTGCCAGAGCCGCTGCTGAATCTGATGGATATGCCGGGCTATCGCAAAGCGTTTAAAGATATTAAAGCGCTGGTGCAGGCTGTGGCGGCAGAAAGCAAACTGAGTGCCGAACTGCTGGCATCACGTCGTCAGATAAACCAGCTTTTGAACTGGCACTGGAAGCTGAAACCGCAGAATGGCTTACCGGAAATGATGGCGGGCTGGCGCGGGGAATTGATGGCCGATCGCCTGAATACGTTGCTGGAAGGGTATCCACGATAATCAATATGCCGGGCGATATACCCGGCATATTCCCCCGGTGGCGCTGCGCTTACCGGGGCTACGAAATCAAAAACTACGGACGCGACTCTTCCGCTTCCGGGAGCGTAACGTTCAGCTCCAGAATCGAAATATCCCCGTCTTTTTGCTCCAGCTGCACGGTGACCATCTCCGGGTCAATCTGCACATATTTGCAGATCACTTCCAGGATGTCCTTGCGCAGCTGCGGCAGGTAGTGAGGCTCGGCGTCGCTACGACGACGCTCCGCAACGATGATTTGCAGTCGTTCTTTTGCGATGTTGGCGGTGTTCTTTTTCCGCGAGAGAAAAAAGTCCAGTAATGCCATAACTTATCCTCCGAACAGGCGTTTGAGGAAACCTTTCTTCTCTTCTTCAATGAAGCGGAAAGGACGTTCTTCTCCCAGCAGACGGTCAACCGTATCCGCATACGCTTTACCGGCATCTGCTGTTGTATCAAGGATCACTGGCTCGCCCTGGTTAGAGGCGCGCAGCACGGACTGGTCTTCCGGGATGACGCCCACCAGTTTAATGCGCAGGATCTCCAGCACGTCTTCCATGCTCAGCATGTCACCTTTGTTTACGCGGCCCGGGTTATAGCGGGTCAGCAGCAGGTGCTCTTTAATCGGGTCTTCGCCATTTTCCGCACGGCGGGATTTGGATGCGAGGATCCCGAGAATGCGGTCAGAGTCACGGACGGATGACACTTCAGGGTTCGTGGTGATGATCGCTTCATCAGCGAAATAGAGCGCCATCAGGGCACCGGTTTCGATACCGGCAGGGGAGTCACAGACAATGAAGTCGAACTCCATTTTTTTCAGCTCATCGAGCACCTTTTCAACCCCTTCGCGGGTCAGGGCGTCTTTGTCACGCGTCTGAGAGGCCGGGAGGATATAAAGGTTCTCGGTGCGCTTGTCTTTAATCAGCGCCTGGTTAAGGGTGGCATCGCCCTGAATCACGTTTACGAAGTCATACACGACGCGACGTTCACACCCCATAATCAGGTCGAGGTTACGCAGACCGATATCGAAATCGATAACGACGGTTTTCTTTCCCTTCTGGGCCAAACCAGTAGCGATGGCCGCGCTGGAGGTGGTCTTGCCAACGCCTCCTTTACCCGAAGTAACAACAATAATGCGTGCCATAGAAATTCCTTGTTAAAAAGGGATCAATTCAACGGTTGAACGGTCAACGCGTCGTCTGCCAGTCGCAGACGAGCCGCTTTGCCATAAAATTCGGCTGGGATCTTGTCGCTCAGCCAATATTCACCTGCGATGGACACCAGTTCCGCAGTCAGGTGAGTACAAAATATTTGTGCGTCCCGATCGCCACTCGCCCCGGCGAGTGCACGCCCACGCATCATACCGTAAACGTGAATATTGCCATCTGCAATCAGCTCAGCGCCAGCGCTGACGTGGCTTGTAACAATTAGATCACAGTTTGGTGCATAAATGCGCTGTCCGGAACGAACCGGGACATCAATCATTCGCGTTTTTGTGAGGGCGGTAACGTTTTGTACCGCAGGTGGGGGCGTTTCAACGGCAACGGGGGCCGCACGTGGGGCTTTTTCTTTGCCCTCGTTCAGAAGAGGCAGTCCCGCACGGTCGATTTCCGCTTTCAGCTCAGTATCTTTACAGCCGCTGATGCCCACAATGCGCAGACCGGTAGAGGAGACGGCCTGCTGGAGTTGTTTCCAGTTAACCGGGGATTCCAGACCGCTGACATTGATAACAACAGGGGCGTGTTTCAGAAAGGCGGGAGCCTGAGCGATTTTGTCTTCTAACGCCTGACGAATAACCTCGGGTTTTGCATCATGCAAATGTACCACTGATAAGGTGAAGCTACTGCCTTTAAGCTCGATGGGCGTGTTTGACATCCTGGCCTTACTCAATTTGCTATTAACCGCAACCACTCGCTGCGATATTCCGAAGAGTATCAGGCATGTTATAGTCAGGAGTATATTGAGGCAAGCAACCACCTATGAATTCAGAGTAAAAACATGTTTTGTGTGATCTACAGAAGTACAAGCCGCGACCAGACCTATCTTTATGTCGAAAAGAAAGACGATTTTTCCCGCGTGCCAGAAGAATTAATGAAGAGCTTTGGCCGACCTCAGCTGGCGATGCTGCTGCCGCTCGACGGTCGTAAGAAACTGGTTAACGCCGATCTGGAAAAAGTTAAAACGGCCTTAACGGAGCAAGGCTATTATTTACAGCTTCCGCCACCTCCCGAGAATTTATTAAAACAGCATCTTGAGGCGACCGGTAAAAAATAGCCTCACCTGTTTTCGGGCATAACACATCAACCGTTTAGGGGTCGACCATGTATCAACATCATAACTGGCAAGGTGCATTACTGGATTATCCCGTCAGCAAAGTGGTTTGCGTGGGCAGCAATTATGCCAAACACATTCAGGAAATGGGCAGCGCGACGCCAGAAGAGCCGGTGCTGTTCATTAAGCCGGAAACCGCGCTTTGCGATATCCGCCAGCCGCTGGCACTGCCGCAGGGACTGGGTTCTGTGCATCATGAAGTGGAGCTGGCGGTGCTGATTGGCGCGACGCTACGCCAGGCCTCCGAAGAGCATGTGCAAAAAGCTATCGCCGGTTACGGCGTGGCGCTGGATCTGACGCTGCGTGAGGTACAGGGCAAGCTGAAGAAAGCAGGGCAGCCGTGGGAAAAAGCCAAAGGCTTTGATAATGCTTGCCCGATCTCGGGTTTTGTTCCGGTCGGCGAATTTACCGGCGATCCACAGAACACGTCCCTCAGCCTGAAAGTGAACGGTGAGATCCGCCAGCAGGGCACCACGGCAGATATGATCCATAAGATCGTGCCGCTGATTGCCTATATGAGCCGCTTCTTTACCCTTAAGCCGGGTGATGTGATCCTGACCGGTACGCCAGAAGGTGTCGGCCCTCTTAAAGGTGGAGACGAACTGGACGTGAGCTTTAACGGCCTGTCACTGAAAACCCGCGTGCTGTAAACGCATTTTGCCGCCCCTCAGGGCGGCAAAACTTGCATCAACGTGCCAGACTCGTTATAAGGTGCGCTTTCTTTTGACGTGTGGACATCCTGATGAACGACATCCCTTTCTGGCAACGCAAAACTCTCGACGAAATGACAGACGTGGAGTGGGAGTCGTTATGTGACGGCTGCGGGCAGTGCTGCCTGCATAAGCTCATGGATGAAGACACTGATGAAATCTATTTCACCAACGTTGCCTGTAAGCAGTTAAACATCAAAACCTGCCAGTGCCGCAACTACGAGCGCCGCTTCGAGTTCGAGCCGGACTGCATTAAGCTCACCCGTGAGAACCTGCCGACGTTTGAATGGCTGCCGCATACCTGCGCGTATCGCCTGCTGGCGGAAGGGAAGGATCTGCCGACATGGCACCCCTTGCTGACCGGGTCTAAAGCGGCCATGCACGGCGAGCGTATTTCGGTGCGCCACATCGCGGTGAAAGAGTCCGAGGTGCGGGACTGGGAAGACCACATTATGAATCACCCGACCCGGTGATAAATAAAAACCCGCCGAGGCGGGTTTTTATTGGGGTGCGGCCTGATGCCCTCACCCCAACCCTCTCCCACGGGAGAGGGCGCAAAAACTAAAAACGGCAACTATCGTTGCCGTTTTGCTTTTACCTTCCGAACAGATCGCGCTTCTTCGGCTTAAACGGCTGAGCAATCAGCACCAGCAGCGCCACGACGAAGTAGGCCACAAAAATGCCCACCAGCCACTGCGGCATCTCCAGCGACAGGAATTCCCACTGACGTACTGAGCAGTCACCGGAAGCGACAAACACCTGCGGCAGCCATTTATCCAGCGGCAACCAGCTCGGGAAGCGGGCAGCGAAATCACAGGTCATAAACGGCGACGGGTGCAGTTGCATCATGGCGTGCTGCCAGGAAAGCTCAATCCCTTTCCAGGCGCTGTACAGCCAGACCGCGATAGCGACGTAGCGGAGCGGTGTTTTAGGTGCAATCGCACCCAACAGACCCGCGCCCATGACGCCAAACAGCGCGCAGCGCTCGTAGATACAGAGCACGCAGGGTTTGAGTCCCATCACATGCTGGAACCACAGCGCGACCATTTCCAGCGCAAAGGCGGTCAGGGCCATTAACAACCATGCTCCGCGACCGCGGGAGCACTGGTTTAAAAATCTCAACATAATCATTTCCCTGGAACATGCTTAGAAAGCGCAGTGTAAACGAATTTTAATGCGCCGCAAGTATACCCGCTTGTATCAGCCATTGCGTACAGGGAATGAGGGTAATTTTGACGCAAAGCAATCCCACAATGGTGAGCACCAGCGTATAGGGCAGCGCCATCCAGACCATCTTTCCATAAGAAAGACGTATGAGTGGCGCGAGGGCCGAGGTCAGCAGGAACAGGAACGCGGCCTGTCCGTTTGGCGTCGCCACCGACGGCAGATTGGTGCCGGTATTAATGGCAACCGCCAGCAGCTCGAACTGCCCGGCGTTGATAATGCCTTCTTCCATCGCCGCTTTGGCTTCATTGATGTAGACCGTGCCGACAAAAACGTTATCGGAGATGGATGACAGCAGGCCGTTGAACAGATAGAAGAGCGACAGTTGCGCGTCGGGCGCCGCCTGCAGTACAAAAGTAATAATCGGGGCGAACAGGTGTTGGTCGATAATCACCGCCACCACCGCAAAGAAGACCGCCAGCAGCGCGGTAAACGGCAGGGCTTCGGTAAAGGCTTTACCGATAGCATGTTCATCCGTTACCCCGCTAAAGGTCGTCGCAAGAATAATAACTGAAAGACCAATCAGCCCGACTTCGGCAAGATGGAAAGCCAGCGCGACGATAAGCCAGAGACCGATGATCCCCTGCGCAATCAGACGCAGCGTCTCCTGGCGCGTGCGCTGCGTACGGTTCTGCTCGTCGAATTTATGCAGCTCTTTGCGAACTGGCTCAGGCAACTGCGCACCGTAGCCGAAAACGTTGAATTTCTCGACCAGGATACAGGTCGCTAACCCGCAGACGAACACGGGCAGGCTGACCGGGGCCATGCGCAGGAAAAACTCGCCAAAATGCCACTCAGCCGCTTTGGCGATGATCAGGTTTTGCGGCTCACCTACCATGGTCATCACGCCACCTAATGCGGTACCGACGCCTGCGTGCATCATCAGGCTGCGCAGAAACGCGCGGAACTGTTCCAGCACCTCACGGTTATGCGCCTCGACGTGGCTGTCGTCCTGCAAATCCTCGCCCGGACGGGACGATGCCACGCGGTGATAAATGCCGTAAAACCCGACGGCAACGCTGATGACCACCGCCACGACGGTTAGCGCATCCAGGAAGGCCGAAAGGAATGCGGCAGCAAGGCAGAACGCCAGCGACAGCATCGTTTTAGACGGAATGCTGAGCAACAGGCGGGTGAAGATAAACAGCAGCAGCTGTTTCATAAAGTAGATACCGGCCACCATGAAGATCAGCAGCAGAAGCACTTCCAGGTTGGATGCCAGCTCGGCTTTGACATGCTCTGCGCTCGTCATGCCGATAACCACGGCTTCAAAAGCCAGCAAACCACCCGGCAGCAGGGGATAACATTTCAGCGCCATGGCCAGGGTGAAGATAAACTCCGCCACCAGCAGCCACCCGGCGATGAACGGAGCGATACTAAAAATAATGGGATTAACAACCAGGAAAACCAGAAGTATCAGTTTGTACCAGTCAGGAGACTGGCCTAAAAAATTGCGCCACAGCGCGCGCCCAAAAGAAATTTCCACAACAGACGTCCTTCCCCGTCAGGTAAAACAAAACATCAGTATACGCAAAAAACGCGGGGCAGAGGCGGATAAGCGTGTATTGTAAATTTCACGAAAATAAAACAGCGATCCCTCTTTTCTCTCTTTCACGCGCTACCTGCCACTGCATGCCTCTGGTATGATGAGTGCAATTTGCAAAAGCTGTGTAATGGAAATCTCACTATGGTCATTAAGGCGCAGAGCCCGGCGGGTTTCGCGGAAGAGTACATCATTGAAAGCATCTGGAATAATCGCTTCCCTGCGGGATCCATTCTTCCGGCTGAACGCGAACTCTCTGAACTGATTGGCGTCACTCGCACCACGCTGCGTGAAGTGCTCCAGCGACTGGCGCGCGATGGCTGGTTGACGATCCAGCACGGTAAGCCAACGAAAGTAAACAACTTCTGGGAAACCTCCGGGCTGAACATTCTTGAAACGCTGGCACGCCTCGATCACGAAAGCGTGCCACAGCTGATCGATAATCTGCTCTCGGTGCGTACCAACATTGCGACAATCTTTATTCGTACCGCTTTTCGTCAGCATCCGGAAGACGCGCTGCAGGTGCTTGCCAGCGCGAACGAAGTGGAAGATCACGCGGATGCCTTTGCCACGCTCGATTACAACGTTTTCCGCGGACTGGCGTTTGCCTCCGGTAACCCGGTGTACGGTCTGATCCTGAACGGCATGAAAGGGCTGTATACCCGTATCGGTCGCCACTACTTTGCCAACCCCGAGGCGCGCAGCCTGGCGCTGGGCTTCTACCATAAGCTCAGCAAGCTCTGTACTGAAGGCCTGCACGATCAGGTGTATGAAACGGTGCGCCGCTACGGCCACGATTCCGGTGAAATCTGGCACCGGATGCAGAAAACACTGCCGGGTGATTTAGCCATTCAGGGCCGCTGAAATAAAAAACCTCTCAAGTGAGAGGTTTTTTTTCGCCCGGTGGCGCTTCGCTTACCGGGCCTACAAAACCCGGCAAAAACCATTACAATGTATTCAACCGCGCCGGGCAACGTTCCAGCAGCTCCACGCTGCCATCTTCATTCTGCTGCTCCAGCAGTACATCAAAGCCCCACAGGCGATGCACATGCTTCAGCACCTCTTTGCGTCCTTTATCCAGCGGCGCCCGGTTGTGCGGAATATAGCGCAGCGTCAGGGAGCGATCGCCGCGTAAATCCACGTTCCATACCTGAATGTTGGGTTCAAGGTTGCTCAGGTTGTACTGGGATGAGAGGCGAGAGCGGATCTCACGGTAGCCTTCCTCGTTATGGATCGCCGAAATCTCCAGGTAGTTATTGCGGTCGTCATCCAGCACGGTGAAGAAGCGGAAATCACGCATGATCTTCGGCGACATAAACTGGCTGATGAAGCTCTCATCCTTAAAGTCACGCATCGCGAAATGCAGCGTTTCCAGCCAGTCAGAGCCGGCGATATCCGGGAACCAGTATTTATCTTCTTCCGTTGGCGACTGGCAGATGCGTTTAATGTCCTGGAACATCGCAAAGCCGAGCGCGTACGGGTTAATGCCGCTATACCACGGGCTGTTGTAAGGCGGCTGGAACACCACGTTTGTATGGCTGTGCAGGAACTCCATCATGAACCGCTCGGTGACTTTCCCCTCATCGTACAGATGGTTAAGGATGGTGTAATGCCAGAAGGTGGCCCAGCCTTCGTTCATCACCTGGGTCTGTTTCTGCGGATAGAAATACTGGCTGACCTTACGCACAATGCGCAGGATCTCACGCTGCCACGGCTCCAGCAGCGGCGCGTTTTTCTCCATAAAATAGAGCAGGTTTTCCTGCGGCTCAGACGGGTAGCGACGCGCTTCGGCAACCGCTTTCTCTTCTTCACGTTTCGGCAGGGTGCGCCACAGCATATTCACCTGGCTTTGCAGATACTCTTCGCGGCTTTTCTGCCGCGCTTTCTCCTCCTGAAGGGAGATTTTCTGTGGACGTTTGTAGCGATCAACGCCGTAGTTCATCAGCGCGTGACAGGAGTCGAGCAGTTTCTCCACTTCGTCCACGCCGTAGCGCTCTTCGCAGTCGGTAATGTACTTACGCGCGAAGATCAGGTAATCGACAATCGAGCTGGCATCCGTCCAGCTGCGGAACAGGTAGTTATTCTTGAAGAACGAGTTATGCCCGTAGCAGGCATGTGCCATCACCAGCGCCTGCATGGTAATGGTGTTCTCTTCCATCAGGTAGGCGATACACGGATTGGAGTTGATCACGATTTCATACGCCAGCCCCTGCTGGCCGTGTTTATATAAGCGCTCCGTTTCAATGAATTTTTTACCAAACGACCAGTGCGGATAATTGATCGGCATCCCGACGCTGGAGTAGGCGTCCATCATCTGCTCGGACGTAATGACTTCAATCTGATGGGGATAAGTATCCAGACGATACAGTTTTGCCACCCGATCGATTTCGGCGAGATAGACATCCAGCAACTCGAAGGTCCAGTCGGGTCCATCGCTCAGACGTGTGCTGTCCTTATTCAGGGAATCAATAGTAGCCATTAGCGCGCCCTCGTTGTGGGAGCTCTCTCTGTCTGGAGAGCCTCCTGATAAGCATAGATCACCGTGTTAAAAAGCGTGCTGGAGCAGAAATTTTTTCTTTGCGATTTCCCGTTTTTGATGCGGCAAAAAAAGCGGTCTTCACAGAATTTTATACTGGTTAAAAATAACGCGCAGCAGGAGATCCCAAATTCGCCTCATCCCCTGATGCTGGGGGATGTGTGAGGTAAGTCACCATAAAAAAGTCGTATGTTGAATAATATTTTCAACTAGGTTATCAATCTGTAATTAGAAGATTGTTCTTTTGCACATATGGAGTGGCTATGCGTGTTGTCATACTGGGAAGTGGTGTCGTTGGCGTAACCAGCGCCTGGTATTTAAGTCAGGCGGGACATGACGTGACCGTTATCGATCGTGAGTCAGGGCCTGCGCTGGAAACCAGTGCGGCGAACGCCGGACAGATCTCTCCGGGCTATGCCGCGCCGTGGGCGGCACCCGGCGTTCCGCTGAAGGCAATTAAGTGGATGTTCCAGCGCCATGCGCCGCTGGCCATCAGCCTCGACGGCACCCAGTTCCAGCTGAAGTGGATGTGGCAGATGCTGCGCAACTGTGACACCCGGCACTACATGGAAAACAAAGGTCGGATGGTGCGTCTGGCGGAATACAGCCGTGACTGCCTGAAAGCACTGCGCGCCTCCACCGGTATTGAGTACGAAGGTCGCCAGGGCGGCACGCTGCAGCTGTTCCGCACGGCGCAACAGTATGAAAACGCCACCCGTGATATTGCCGTGCTGGAAGATGCGGGCGTACCGTATCAACTGCTCGAAGCCAGCCAGCTTGGGCAGGTTGAACCGGCGCTGGCAGAAGTGTCGCACAAGCTGACGGGCGGCCTGCGTTTGCCGAATGATGAAACCGGCGACTGCCAGCTGTTTACGCAGCGTCTCGCGCAGATGTGCGAGCAGGCGGGGGTGAAATTCCGCTTTAATACCGCGGTCGACAAACTGCTGTCAGAAGGCGGCAGTATCTACGGCGTGAAGTGTGGCGATGAAGTCATTAAAGCGGATGCCTACGTCATGGCGTTTGGCTCCTATTCCACCGCGATGCTGAAGGGCATTCTCGACATTCCTGTTTACCCGCTGAAGGGCTACTCCCTGACCATTCCGGTAAAAGAGGACAGCGGGGCGCCAGTTTCCACCATTCTGGATGAAACCTACAAAATCGCCATTACCCGCTTTGATAACCGCATCCGCGTTGGCGGGATGGCGGAGATTGTCGGCTTTAACACCGAGCTGCTGAAGCCGCGCCGTGAAACGCTGGAGATGGTGGTGGGCGACCTGTTCCCGCGTGGCGGCTTTGTCGAGCAGGCAACCTTCTGGACCGGGCTGCGTCCAATGACGCCAGACGGCACGCCAATTGTTGGCCGTACGCCGTTCAAAAACCTGTGGACCAATACCGGCCACGGTACGCTTGGCTGGACAATGGCCTGCGGCTCAGGCCAGCTGCTTAGCGATTTGATATCCGGGCGCACGCCGGCAATTCCGTTTGACGATTTAAGTGCCGCACGCTATCAATCGGGGTTTACCCCTTCGCGTCCACAGCACCTGCACGGCGCGCATAACTAAGGAGTTGTCATGTCCCGTCCTGTTCTGGCTCAGCTCGATTTGCAGGCCCTGAAGGATAACCTGCAAATTGTTCGCCGGGCGGCGCCAGGTTCACGCGTCTGGTCGGTGGTGAAAGCCAATGCCTACGGCCACGGTATCGATCGTATCTGGAGTGCGCTCAGCGCCACCGATGGTTTTGCGTTACTGAATCTGGAAGAGGCCATTCTGCTGCGCGAGCGCGGCTGGAAAGGGCCCATTCTGTTGCTTGAGGGGTTCTTCCACGCCGACGATCTGCCGCTGCTGGATAAGTACCGGCTGACCACCAGCGTTCACAGCAACTGGCAAATTAAAGCGATTCAGGATGCAAAACTGCATGCACCGCTGGATATTTATCTCAAGGTGAATAGCGGTATGAACCGCCTGGGCTTCCAGCCTGAGCGGGTCCATACGGTATGGCAACAGCTGCGCGCCCTGAAGAACGTGGGCGAAATGACGCTGATGGCGCATTTTGCCGATGCGGAAAAACCGGACGGTATTGCCGATGCGATGGTGCGCATTGAGCAGGCAGCAGAAGGGCTGGATTGCCCACGTTCGCTCTCCAACTCAGCGGCCACACTGTGGCATCCTGAGGCGCATTATAACTGGGTACGCCCGGGCATTGTCCTTTATGGCGCCTCTCCCTCAGGCCAGTGGCAGGATATCGCCAACAGCGGCCTTAAGCCGGTGATGACCCTGCGCAGCGAAATCATCGGTGTACAGACGCTGAAGGCCGGCGATACGGTGGGCTACGGCAGCCGTTACCGGGCGACGGGCGAGCAACGGATTGGTATTGTGGCGGGCGGTTATGCTGACGGCTACCCGCGTATCGCGCCGAGCGGCACGCCAGTCTGGGTAGACGGGGTGCGTACGGGAACGGTGGGCACCGTCTCCATGGATATGCTGGCCGTTGACCTCACGCCATGTCCGCAGGCGGGCATTGGTTCCCCGGTCGAGCTGTGGGGTAACGAAGTCAAAATTGATGACGTGGCTGCCGCGGCGGGGACGGTAGGGTATGAACTGATGTGCGCGCTGGCACCGAGAGTGCCAGTTGTGACGGTGTAACGTGTCTGTGTGCCGGGTAAGCGTTAGCGCCACCCGGCAAAAAACCACTACTCCACGTCCTCTTCCATCGGCCGCAAACCGACTTTCCGCACTGCGTTATCTTCTTTCTCTGCTACGGTCCAGATCATCCCGGCAAACTCCACCTGGTCACCCACAACCGGGGCCGCACCAAGGCGCTGCTGGATGATTTCGCCCAGCGTTTGCTGGTTATCGTCGCCTTCAGCCCCTTCGTCGAGCCCATAAATCAGGGCCACATCCGCAAACCTGGCGCTGGCTTCCAGAATAAAATCGCCGAAGAAACGCTGATCCAGCGCCACCGGAGGCGACTGGCTGAACAGTTTACCCAGGGCGGGCAGGTCCCGCTCGCGGCCAATCACACACAGAATATCGCCTTCGCGTAGCCGGGTGCTGCCGGTTGGGTGCAGCAGGACATTATCGCGGAACAGGGCGGCAATTCGCGTTTCCGCAGGCATGTGCAAATCGCGCAGCGATGCCCCCACGCACCATTTATCGGCGCTGAGCTGGTAAACAAACTGTTCCCACGGGTTTTCCGGGTGAATATCCAGCCCCACGCGGGAAACCGGCCAGCCCACAGGAGGAACCACCACTTTGGCTTTTTTCGCCGCCCACCCGAGCGAGGTTCCCTGGAACAGCAGCGAGATCAGCACCACGAAGAAGGCGACGTTAAAGAACAGCCGCGCGTTATCCAGTCCGGCCATCATCGGGAAGACAGCCAGGATAATGGGCACCGCGCCGCGCAGCCCCACCCAGCTGATAAAGACCCGTTCGCGCAGGTTGAAGCCGCGAAACGGCAGCAGACCGGCAAACACCGACAGAGGGCGTGCGAAGAAGATCATCCACGCCGATAAAATCAGCGCCGGAACGGCAATCGGCAGCAGGTCTGACGGTGTCACCAGCAGGCCCAGCACGAGGAACATCCCGATTTGCGCCAGCCAGGCCAGCCCGTCGAAGTTCTGCAAAATGGCGTGACGGTTGCGAATAGGGCGATTGCCCAGCAGGAAACCGCAGAGATAAACCGCGAGGATCCCGCTGCCGTTCAGCGCAGTGGTGACGGCAAAAATCAGAATGCCGCCGCTCAGGGCAAGCAGCGGGTAGAGCCCCGAAGGCAGCGATATCCGGTTGATCGTCTGCTGAAGCAGGTAACCCCCGGCCAGGCCGAGCGCAATCCCCAGGCCGAACTGCTGCAGGATATGCAGGACAAACATCCAGCTTAAGCCTGTTTCATGCTGCTGGATCATCTCTATCAGCGTGATGGTGAGAAATACAGCCATCGGATCGTTACTGCCGGATTCAATCTCAAGCGTGGACCCGACGCGTTCGTTCAACCCTTTGCCCCCCAGCAGGGAAAACACCGCCGCCGCGTCGGTTGAGCCGACAATCGCGCCAATCAGTAAACCTTCCATCAGATCGAGATGGAACAGCCACGCCGCCATCATGCCGGTCAGACCGGAGGTAATTAACACCCCGACCGTCGCCAGCGACAGGGCGGGCCCCAGCGCCACGCGAAATGAGCTCGCCTGGGTGCGCATCCCGCCGTCGAGCAGGATCACCGCCAGCGCAAGGTTACTGATCATGTAAGCGAAAGGGTAGTTATCGAAAGGAATACCGCCGATACCATCGACACCCGCCAGCATGCCGATGGCAAGGAAAATAACAAGAATAGGTATGCCGAGACGCGATGAAAATGAACTTAATAAAATACTACAGGTTACGAGCACAGAACCCAGAATGAAAAGACTGATTATCGCTGTGGCATCCAATGTTGTCTTACTCCCACCTCAATGTTAATGCTGTTACTAAAACCCTAACATATTAACGACGGAAACAGCGGTTTATTGAGGGGGATTAACGGCTTTTTTATGCCTTTAAGACCGGATGACCCCCAATCGTTAACCGACTGCCCGTTTCATCATGCTTTAGGGTGGCCTGCGCGCCTAACGCCAGGGTGACGGTTTGCTGCTCGTGGCCGAAGTCCAGCCCGGTAATAACAGGAATATCAAGGCGTGAGCGGATGAAATCGACCATCGTTTCCAGCGAGTATCCTGCGTCATAGTCATTCGGCGCGGCACCGGTAAAACTGCCAAGAATAACCGCGGATTGACGTTCCAGAATACCGGCGTAATACAGCTGCAATAACATGCGCTCGACGCGGAACGGATGTTCATTGATATCTTCCAGCACCAGAATGCCGCCGTCAATTTGCGGCAGCCATGGCGTCCCGATGAGCGACACCAGCATTGCCAGATTTCCGCCCCAGAGTTGTCCTTCACACGACCAGTGCGGCCCGTTGCCCTGCCACTCAACGCTGTAGGTCGGGTTTTTCAGGGCGCGCCAGAAGTGTTCCACCGTAAATGGATCAAGCTCGGGTGCCCCGAAATTACCGGCCAGCATCGGGCCGCTGAAGGTCACCACGTTATGCAGCGCGAGTAGCCCGAGCTGGATTACGGTAAAGTCGCTGTGGCCGCAGATAAGCAGCGGATCCTGCTGCTGACGCTTTGCCAGCCCTTGCCAGTCAATACTCTCCAGCAACCGGCTCGCACCATAGCCGCCGCGCACCGCCAGCACGATATTGTTCTCACCCTGCAGGTTCACCAGGCTGTTGATATCATTCAGCCTTTGCGCTTCCGTACCGGCAAAACGCTGCTGGCGGCGGGGGATAATTGTCTGATTTTCTACCGGGTAACCGAGTTCCAGTAAGCGCTCAACGCCCCGCTGTGCCGCCTCCTGGTTGATGCAGTACCCGGACGGCGCGATAAGATGAAACTGAGACATGGCAATTCCTTGCTGAATGAGAATCTAATTGTCTATATCATGCCGCTTATACGTTGCCTGCTTCAAGGGCGATGACCGGCTATAAGGATAGATGACGTGAAATTGAGATGGTTTGCTTTTTTGATTGTGTTGCTGGCTGGCTGTAGTTCAAAACATGACTATCAAAACCCGGCATGGAACCCGGAAGTGCCTGTAAAACGGGCCATGCAGTGGATGCCGATCAGTGAACAGGCAGGCAAGGCCTGGGGCGTCAGCCCGCGACTGATCACGGCGATCATTGCCGTGGAATCCGGCGGTAACCCAACGCTTGTCAGCAAATCTAACGCCGTGGGGCTGATGCAGCTTAAGGCCTCAACCGCAGGGAGAGAGGTCTACCGCTATATGGGCTGGCGTGGTCAGCCGTCAACCAGCGAGCTGAAAAACCCGGAACGCAACATCTCCATGGGCACGGCCTATTTGAGCATTCTGGAACACGGCGTGCTGAAGGGAATCGAGGATCCTGAAGTGATGCAGTATGCGCTGGTGGTCTCTTACGTGAACGGTGCGGGTGCGCTGCTCAGGACGTTCTCATCGGACCGTAAAGAGGCGATAGAAGAGATCAACGACATGGACAAAGACGAGTTCTTTGAACACGTGGTGAAAAATCATCCGGCACCACAGGCTCCGCGTTATATCTGGAAAGTTCAGAAAGCAATGGATGCCATGTAATGCCGTTGTCGGGCGTCCTGTGTGCTGCCCGGCTCCTGTCACAACACTTTATTCGCCCGCTCCCGCGCCTCTCGCTCCAGAGAATAGATAATCCGCTGCAGTTCACGCTCTGCGCCCGGCCCGACGTTCAGGAAGCGGAAGCTCAGACGCGGCGTGACGATCGTTTCATTTTTGCTGTCGACCACCTTACGCTCGCTGATGGCGATCAACTGCGCATCAAAGTAAAAACGCCCCCAGCCTCCCATATCCAGTTCGATTTGGGTAAATCGCATGCCTTCTACCAGTCCGTCAGGCTTTGGCGTATCCATCAGCGCACCCATGCCGCCCAGGGAGAGGTCAAAAAGGCGAAAGCGGATCTCTTTTTTGTCCGGCATTTTGGCCTTACCAAAATAGGCAGGATGAAGCGGGGCACTGATACGAAAATATTCACGGCGCTGAACAAACCAGAGGTTGGCCGGCAGCGGGGTGACAAACGCCGGAAGACCACCGTATTCGCTCAACTCCAGGCGCGGCAGGACAAACTCCACTTTTGCGCCGTGCGTTTCTGCCATCACCGAGATTTTCTCCGCCCGCAGCGCGGCGCGGTTTTCATGCTCCTGGCTGCCCAGGTCAATGACCAGCCTCTCTGCAGAAGCATCCAGGATCTTGCTGATGAATTGATTGTTTGACCAGCTGATGCGCAGCGGCACCTCGCCTTTTTGCAGGTCGCGCAATACCCCTAATACAGCCAGCGGATTTTGCTTCAGAAACTGCTCACTGTAATTACTCACGCCGGATGGCTCCTTGATAAATGACAGACTGTCTCTGCGTTATCGGCAGCGTGAAACGAAACTTAATACAAACCGGTGAGTTTTTTTCGCAGTACAGAGAAGTTAAGTCGGTGAGATGAAATCGGTTTTACCGTGATGACCTATACTTACGTTACCTGCGCGGAAGGTTTTCTGCGCATGCGTTAAACCTGCAAGAGGGCATCGCTATGGGTATTATCGCGTGGATCATCTTTGGTCTTATTGCCGGGGCTATCGCTAAACTCATCATGCCGGGAAATGATGGCGGCGGCTTTATATTGACCTGTGTTCTTGGGGTTGTTGGTGCGGTTGTCGGCGGCTGGCTGGCGACCATGTTTGGCTTTGGGGGCGACATCAGTGGATTCGACCTGCACAGTTTCCTTGTGGCTGTGGTGGGCGCCATTGTTGTCCTGGGCATATTCAGGTTGCTCCGACGGGCATAGATGACACAAAACGGCTCTCGCGACAGGGCCGTTTTTTTTGTCGTGATATTGATTTGCTAATCGAAATGATAATAATTGTCGTTCCTAGTTACATATAATCACAAGACGACATTATGAACACCTCACGTTTTGCAGTATGCGCGTTGGCAGGAGCCGTGACGCTGGCATTACAGGCACAGGCATTTGCTGAAGAATCCACCATTCTTGTCACCGGCTCTGAGCAGGGCAGCGTTCTCCCCGCATGGACAAACAGCGCAACCAAATCGGCCGTTGCCGAAAGTAAAACGCCGCAGGTGATCGATACCGTCTCTGCGCAGCAGATCGCGCAACGCCATGCCAACTCCGTGAACGAAATCCTGCGCTATGTTCCGGGCGTTTCGACAGAGCTGCGTGGCAATACCACCTACATGAGCGAATATAAAATCCGTGGTTTTTCCGTTGACCAGGAGTTCTACAACGGACTGCAACTGCCGTATAACGTCACCGGAAATACCAAAGCGCGCATCGATCCGCTGCTGATTGAGAGCGTTGATATCCTCAAAGGGCCATCTTCTGTGCTCTACGGCGGTGGCTCCCCGGGGGGGCTGGTGAATATTCAGGGTAAAAAGCCACAAAAAACCGCCCATACCGAGTTGGGTTTCAACACCGGCAATCGCAATCTGAAGGAGGGGTATCTCGACTCGACCGGACAAATTGCCGACAGCGACTGGAACTACCGCCTGCTGGGCAAAGCCACGGAAAATGACGATCAGCCCCATACCACGCGCTATGAAAATTATCTGGTTGCCCCGTCCGTGACCTGGGAGCCGGACAGCAAAACGCGTCTTACGGTTGATGCACTGGCGCAAAACTCCCCGAGCCTGTCTCCATCCAACCCGTTGCCGCTTGCTTATCTGCGCTCGAAATATGCCGACCGCCGGGATTATGCCGGGGATGAGTGGAGCGGTTTCAAACAGCGTCAGTGGATGCTGGGCTACAGCTTTGAACATGAGTTTGACAGTGGCTGGGGCTTTAACCAGAAAGCACGGTACTTTGATGTCGACACCCACCAGCGCAGCGTTTATGCCACGGGGACGGGGAGCGCGGTCTACCAGCTTAACCGGTTTGCTTACACCACGGATGAAGATCTGAAGAGCTTCAACATCGATAACCAGGTAACCAAAACCGTGGCGCTGGGAGAGTGGAAACACCACCTGTTGGCCGGGTTTGACTATCAAAAGATGGACTCTCACTTCTACTACCGTTATGCCTCAACAACGCCTGGCATCGATATGCGAAATCCTGACTATTCGCAGATCAATGAACGCGATCTCGGGTTGTATACGGGGCAGAAAAATCGTCTGAGCTATCAGCAAAACGGCTATTACCTGCAGGATCAGGTGGAGTTTGGCGGTTTAAATCTGCTGGCCAGCCTGCGTTATGACGATTACCGCTCGGTAACCACCAATTATATGCAGAATGGCGACAAGGCGTGGGTCTCGCAGGACCGCGTGACCAAACGCCTGGGCGCGCTTTACGCGTTTGAGAATGGGCTGTCACCGTTCATCAGCTACTCCGAAGGGTTTGCCCCGGTGTCGCCGCAGGGAACGCTCACGGCTAAAGATGTGAAGCCAACCACCAGCAAGCAGGTGGAAGGCGGGGTCAAATACCTGCTGGCGGATTACGCCACAACCTTTACCGCCTCGGTATTTAATATCCGTCAGAAAAATGTCGTCACCTCCGATCCGGGCTTCCTGAATTACAGCCAGACCGGAGAAGTGGAATCTAAAGGGGCTGAGCTCTCAATCGTCAGCCGCCCAGCGGATAACGTGACCCTGATTGCCAACTATGCCTACACCCATCTGATCAATACCGAAGATGACAAATACCAGGGCAAACGGCCAACGCAGGTGCCGAAGAACGCGTTCAACCTGTGGGGGGATTACACCTTTGACAACACGCCGCTGAGAGGGCTGATGCTGGGGGCAGGGGCGCGCTACACCGGTCCAATGGAAATTTCACCGAACAACGATGCGGGCAAACTGGGCGGCACCATGCAGTACGATCTGGCGGCCTCCTATCGTATGGGGGAAATCCTGCCGTCGCTGGAGGGATTAACGCTGAAAGCCAGCGCACAAAACATCACCAACAAAGAGACGCTGACCTGCTACGACGCGACAAACTGCTGGATTGGGCGTGACCGGACGTATCAGTTGGGGGCGAGCTACAGCTTCTGATTATCGTTTCCCTCTCCCGCAGGGAATGCAGGCCGGGTAGGCGTTAGCGCCACCCGGCATTGTTCGCTTACTGCGCCGTACTTTTCACCGGCGCAGCCTCATCATTCGCCGCAGGCGGATTCTGCGGCACGCTGTCACACGGTTTCTCTTTCGGACAGACCAGATCCAGCATCTTCAGCGTCACGCCGTTGCTCCAGCCGAATCCATCCTGTAGCGGATACTCACCGCCGCCACCGCCCGTACCGGTGGAGGAGACATCATATTTCTCCACCAGTTTCTGCTCGCGATCGTAGGTATGCTGAACATTTTTCAGGAAGCGCCAGGTGACATCCATCGCGACCTTGTCCTGTCCATAATTCTGCAACCCTTCCGTGGCTACCCACTGCAGTGGCGCCCAGCCATTGGGGGCATCCCATTGCTGGCCGCTGTTTACGGTGGTGGTGGTGATGCCGCCCGGTTTCAGCAGACGTGAGGACGTCGCTGCAGCCACTTTATCCGCGCGATCCTGTGCCGCGGCCTTCACATACAGCGGGAAGAGGGCTGCAGCCGTGAGCTGATTACGCACCTTCTTACTCTTCAGGTCGTAATCCGCATACCATCCCTCTTTATCGTTCCACAGATACTTCTCCATCGCCTTCTGGCGCGCCGTGGCCAGGGCTTCATATTTGCTCGCGCTGGCGGCATCGCCGCTCTCCTGGCTTGCCCGGGCGAGCAGTTTTTCCATCTTGAACATCAGGGCGTTCAGATCCACCGGCACAATACTGGTGGTGCGGATGGTGCCCAGCTTTTGCGGATCGTCCATCCAGCGGGAGCTGAAGTCCCAGCCTGAGGCCGCCGCAGAGCGCAAATCGCGGTAGATTTCGGTTGCCGGGCGGTTAGGGTTGCTTTTGGCGGTGGTGATATCGTCAAGCCACGACTCCGGACGCGGTGTGTCGCGGTCATCCCAGTAGCGGTTAAGCAGCGAGCCATCCTCCAGCTTCACCACGCGTTTGTTGGCCTCTCCGGCCTGCAGCGCATCTGCGCCCTCCATCCAGTAGGCGTACTCCTTTTCCATCTGCGGACGGTATTTCTTCAGCGCCTCGCTGTCGTGCGTGGCCAGCAGTTCCACCATCAGCGAGAAAAATGGCGGCTGGGAGCGGCTCAGATAGTAACTGCGGTTGCCGTTCGGAATGTGCCCCCATGTATCCAGCTCGTAGGCAAAGTTGTCCACCATATCGCTGATTTTGTCCCAGTGGCCGCTTTCCGCCAGCCCTAACATGGTGAAATAGCTGTCCCAGTAGTAGACCTCGCGGAAACGCCCGCCCGGCACGACGTAGGATTTCGGTAAGGGCAGGAGTGAATCCCATTTGTTACTGGCTTTATCAGTGGTACGCGTCAGCACAGGCCACAGCCCGTCAATATGCTCACGCAGGCTCTGCCCCGCAGGAGGAACATATTTTTCCCCTTCCGCGGGAAGCGTGAAGTTCATATCAACAAAATGGCGTAAATCAAACCCGGACTGACGACGCTGCATGCGGTAGTCGGCCAGGATCGTCAGGGGATCGCTTTTCGGTACGGCATCGGCAAAGGTTTTTTGATCGGGGAAGAGTTTGGCGCTCTGGACATCGTTGAAAAGAGGGCCGAGCAAGATATCCGGTGAATTTGTCTGGCCAGAGTTCATCTCTTCCGCGTTGCCTGTCGCGGCAACCGCGAGCAGCGCACTGCCCAGAACCAGAGGTAAGAGGCGAGGGCGCAGCTTTTGAGGTGTTATCATCGGTGCTTCTCCTTATTTCGCTGAGCAGCGGTCACGCTGTAATCATTCACCAGAAAACCTTAGTCGAATATTCCGCGCTTCGCGTGTCGAACATCGCACTTTGCACAAATCCAGACAATTTACCGTTGCGTTTAATGCCCCGGTGGCGCGGCTGAAATATTGATATTGTGAATGGCTGTAGGCGAGAAAATAAATTGCGATCCGTTACGCATAATTTTCCGGATAAAGGCTTTCTTTTAATTATCCCGATCACATAAAGCAAAAAACATAACTTCATGGTGAAAAAACATAATGGATCGCCTCGTTGCGCTCAGGCGAAATTATTGCCAAAGCAGAAACCGGTTTCATCAATAAGGAGTAACGTGATGTCAGTGAGTGAAAAAATTCCGGTCCGGGAAAAAATAGGCTACAGCCTTGGAGATGCCGCGAGTCATATTGTTTTTGACTCCTCGGTCGCCATTCTGGCGTATTACTACACGGATATTTATGGCTTACCCCCGGCCGTAATGGGAACCATGTTTCTTTTGGTCCGCTTATTAGATGCCATTACCGACCCCGTTATGGGAGCGATTGCCGATGCAACATCCACTCGCTGGGGACGTTTTCGTCCCTGGCTGCTGGCGATATGCGTTCCTTTTGCGGTGAGTTGCGTGCTGGTATATTCCATACCTGATTTTTCTGAAACCGGGAAAATTTATTATGCCGTTGGCGCGTATATATTTATGACCCTGATGTATACCGCCATAAATATCCCGTATTGTTCTCTGGGGGCGGCGCTGACGTCCGATCCGCGTGAAAACCTCTCGTTGCAGTCCTGGCGCTTTGCCATTACGCCAATTGGCGGGGCGCTCGGCACCGCGTTGATTCTGCCCCTGGCGGACTATCTCTACCCCGGCGACAGGGCGACCGGCATCCAGGTGGCGATGGCGCTTTTTGGCGCAATCGGCTGCGTGATGTTTATCATTTGTTTTGTCACCACCAAAGAGCGCGTCCAGCCGATCAAAGAGGAGAATCTGAACATCGCCCGGGACGTTAAAATCCTCTTTCGTAACGATCAGTGGCGCATTCTCTCGATCTACAACTTTATGATGCTGGTGGCGGTGGTGATCCGCGGTGGTGCAGTGGTCTATTACGTGAACACTGTTCTCAACAAGGGGGCTGACGTCATCTCGTTCTTTATGTTGGGTGGGATGCTGGCCTCGATGTTTGGTTCGGTTCTGGCGCAGCCGTTCGGGACCCGTTTTTGCAAGGTTAAACTCTCGTTCTGGATCAATATTCTCAACGCTGCGTTAGGCGTGGCCTGCTTCTGGCTGCCGCTGGAGTTCTGGGTCATTCCACTGATTGCCCATGTGTTCATTCAGATTGTCCAAGGCGGTAACGGCGCGTTGCAGTGGTCAATGATCACTGATGCAAATAATTACGGTGAATGGAAAACCCAACGTCGTATTACAGGTATGAATGTTGCGGCCAATATTTTCGTGATTAAGTTGGGTGTCGCCGTCGGTGGTGCCATTCTGGGGTGGGTGCTGGCCTGGTTTAATTACCAGTCGAACAGTACCGTACAGTCAGAATCCGCCATTCAGGGCGTTATTTTATTGTTCACGTTAATCCCATCACTCTTTTATTTACTCACCGCATTCTCGATCAAATTTTATAAATTAACTGAAAACGTCATGAATGGCGTGGTGAGTGATTTAAACAAAGGCGAATTCGCTAACTCTTAATAGTTGAAGCAGTAAGCCGATAATTCATTTGAATTATCGGTGAGGTTCTCTGTGTCCGTCAGGAAATAATGATTAACTCACGAGGATGGAGTCGATGAAAGTGAAAAATATTGCACTGCTCGTCAGTGCGTTTTGTTCTACCGCAGCAATGGCAGCAAATGATACCCAACGTCTGGAAGATAAACTGGCGCAACTGGAGGCGCGCCTCGAAAAGGCCGAAACAAGGGCAGCAAAGGCAGAAGCACAAATTCAGGTTCTTGAGCAACAGCAGCATCCCGTGGTAACTGCAAATCCTGTGGTGGTTGAATCCACAGAGCCTGCGACAGCGCAAACGGCACCTAAGCTTACGTTATCCGGCTACGGTGATATTAAATTTTATGGTGACGTTGAATTTAATATGGATGCGGCCAGCAAGACCGGCAGTTTAACGTCCATGAAAACGACAGCCAATAAAGACTGGGCACCCGGTAACCATGAACGCTGGGATATTAACGGGCGTTTGCTGCTGGGGTTTGACGGCTATAAGCGAATGGAAAACGGCAATTTTGCCGGTTTCTCCGTACAGCCGCTGGCGGACTTGACGGGCAAAATGAACCTGGATGACGCGGTCTTCTTCTTTGGCACGGAAAACGACTGGAAGGTAAAAGTTGGTCGCTTTGAAGCCTATGACATGTTCCCGCTTAACCAGGATACCTTCGTTGAATATTCCGGCAACACCGCTAACGATCTCTACGGCGATGGTTACGGCTATATCTATATGATGAAAGAGGGGCGGGGGCGTAGCGACAGCGGCGGTAACTTCCTGATGAGTAAAATCCTGGGCAACTGGTATCTCGAGGTTAACACGCTGCTGGAAGACGGCAGCTCGCTGTTTGTTGACCAGCAGTATCATGGCATGGACCTGGATAACGATAAAAACGTCGCCTACGTCCGTCCGGTGATTGCCTGGCAGGAAGGAAACTTCTCGACCGCCATCGCGATGGAGAGCAACCTCGTCAACAATGCCTACGGCTACCACGATGCGTCCGGAAGATGGGTCGACCAGTCTGACCGCACCGGCTATGGCTTTACCATGACCTGGAACGGGCAAAAAACCGATCCGGATGACGGTATCGTGGCGAACCTGAATACCGCCTACATGGATGCTACCGACGAGACGGATTTCACCGCGGGCGTGAATGCCTTATGGCGCAATGTTGAGCTGGGCTATATCTACGCGCATAACCAGATCGATAATTTCAACACCGCCAACTTTAATGCGGATTGTGATGGCGACTGCTGGGTGACCGATCCCGGTGATTATGATATTCACACCATTCATGCGTCGTACCTGATCCCGAACGTCATGAAGATGAAGAATTTCAATATCTATCTTGGCGCGTATGCCTCCTGGGTTGAAGCACATCCGAATGACGGCGATGACCGTAACGACGATCGCTATGGCGGGCGCGTGCGCTTCAAATACTACTTCTGATGTCCTGCGCCAGTCAGGCCTCTTCCGGGGTCTGGCTGGTCTCCCGCAGCGTGCCCGGCGCATGGCCGATTATTCGCTTGAACGCCCGGCTAAACGCCGCAAGGGATCCGTACCCCAGGCGCAGCGCGACCGTTTCAATAGGCTGATTTTCATGGCGAATGTACTGAATGGCCAGGCGCATCCTCAATTCGCTGAGGTATTTCGCCGGGGTGGTGCCCGTCGCGGCGAGAAAACGTTCCGCAAACACCGAGCGGGAGGTGCCAGCCTCTTTTGCCAGATCCGCCACGCTCCAGTTCAGACCCGGCTGCTGGTGCATGGCGTAAATGGCCCGGCTCAGACGCGGGTCACGCAGTACCTGCACCCAGCCGGTGGCTTTTCCGCAGCCTCCTTCAACCCAGCCCCGCACGATTAGCGCCGCCACCACGTCCGCCAGCCGCGCGAGGATCCCGGCGAATCCGGCCTGACGCGTCATGGATTCGCGTTCCATCGCCGCCAGCAGCGGGTGGATCTCCGGCCAGGTGGACATCAACCGGCTCACCATCATCACCTCCGGCATCGCTTTAATTAGCGGCTGCATTCCGCCCAGTTCAAAGTCCATGCATCCGCTGAAAATCACGGTGTTCTCGCTGTCCGGGCAGGGTTCGCAGGTGATGGCGCAGACCGAGCCGCAGATAGGCTCGCTGGGAAACGCGCTAACCGGCGTGATGGTTGCTTTCTCGTCAGACAGCAGGGCGTGCGCATTACCGTTCGGAATAAAAAGGGCATCGCCGCCGCTTAAGGTGAACGTTGCGCCACTCTCCATACGCAGCAGGGCGCTGCCGCGGCTGACAAAATGAAACTGTGCTTTGCCCGGCGCCTGGTGGAACGCCACGCCGAAAGGCGCGCTGGCTTCAATGCGGCGGTATTTCACGCCCGACAGGCGCATTCCGCGCAACAGCTCGCTAATCAGATCGGGGGACTGAGCGGTCATGGCAAAACTCCGGACGAATAATCAATAAGTGGAGATTATATGTCATAGATCGTCCAGGGTGAACACTCTATCCTTTTGCGACAGTTGTCACATTTTCATAACGGGAGATCAACAGATGAGTTCATGTGTCGCGGCGAGAGAGGCTGTTGTGCCTGCAAAACCCGCCTGGCGGGCCGTCTATTCACTGGGGCTGGGGGTGTTTGGTTTGATCACGGCGGAGTTCCTGCCCGCCAGTTTGTTAACGCCCATGGCCGCAAGCCTGGGCGTAACGGAGGGGATGGCTGGGCAGGCAGTGACCGCCACCGCGCTGGTCGCGCTGGTCACCGGATTGCTGATCACCCCGGCGACTAAAAGTATCGACCGTCGCTGGGTACTGATGTTTTTCTCGGTGCTGCAAATCGTCTCCAGCCTGCTGGTGGCTTTTGCACCCACGCTGCACGTACTGCTGATGGGACGCCTGCTGTTAGGGATTGCCATCGGGGGATTCTGGGCGATGTCGACCGCCACGGCGATGCGTCTGGTGCCTGCCGATAAAGTGCCGAAAGCGCTGGCGGTGATCTTCTCCAGTGTGTCGATCGCCACGGTGGTCGCGGCCCCGCTGGGCAGCTATCTTGGCAGCCTGATTGGCTGGCGTAACGTCTTTATCCTCTGCATTCTGCCGAGCATGCTGGCGTTGCTGTGGCAGCTCTGGGTACTGCCGTCAATGAAGCCGGAGAGCAGCGGCAGCCTGGGCACACTGTTCCGCGTGCTGCGTCGTCCGGGAATGATCGGTGGAATGCTGGCGACCATTCTGATCTTCAGCGGTCATTTTGCCTTCTTCACCTATCTGCGTCCGTTCCTTGAAACGGTGGGGCAGGCAAGCGTGGAGAGCATCTCGCTGATTCTGCTGGGCTTTGGGATTGCCAACTTTATCGGTACCTCCGTAGCCGGACATCTGCTGGCGCGTAATCTGCGCCTGACGCTGGCGCTGGTACCGTTCGCCATGGGCGTGCTGGCACTCACCATGGTGGCGTTTGGTCATCTGGCGATACTGGATGGATTGCTGGTGGCGATGTGGGGCTTTGCGTTTGGTCTGGTTCCGGTGGGCTGGTCAACCTGGCTTGCCACGACGGTGCCAGATGAAGCCGAAAGCGCAGGTGGTTTGCTGGTGGCCTCTATCCAGCTGGCAATCAGCGCCGGTGCGGCCGTGGGCGGGGCGGTATTTGACCTCAACGGCGCCAGCGGCGTCTTTGCCGGAAGCGGTTTCCTGCTGGTAACGGCGATGGTGATTGTGTTGATGGGCGTGAAGGTTAAGGCGGAGTGAATTATTAGCCGGGTAAGCGCAAGCGCCACCCGGCTTAAACCTTACAACCCTTTCTTATCCATCAGCACCGCCAGATCCACCAGGCGGTTAGAGAAGCCCCACTCGTTGTCATACCACGCCAGGATCTTCACCATCCGACCACCAATTACCAGGGTGGAGAGACCGTCAATAATTGAAGAGCGCGGGTCGCCCTGATAATCGCTGGAGACCAGCGGTTCATCGCTGTATCCCAGAATGCCTTTCAGTGGCCCGCTGGCCGCGGCTTTGCGGAACGCATCGTTCACCTCTTCGGCCGTAACGTCACGGCTCAGCGTCACCGTTAAGTCCACAATCGAGACCACCGGAACCGGTACGCGCAGGGAATAGCCGGTCAGCTTGCCGTCCAGAGACGGGATGACTTTCCCCAGTGCCTTCGCGGCACCGCTGGAGTACGGCACAATCGACAGGGCTGCTGCACGTGCGCCGCGCAGATCTTTTTCCGGCTGGTCGTGCAGCGCCTGGCTGTTGGTATAAGCGTGCGTGGTGTTCATCAGGCCATGCTCAATACCAAACTGCTGATGCAGGACCTGAGCAGCCGGGGCCAGGCCGTTCGTGGTGCAACTCCCGTTGCTCACTACCACGTGCTTAGCCGGATCGTACTGCTCGTGGTTAACGCCCATCACCACCGTCAGATCGTCATTTTTACCCGGCGCGGAGATGATGACGCGCTTCGCCCCGCCGTGGGTGATATGCACCAGCGCTTTTTCGCGCTCGGTGAAGAAACCGGTCGCTTCAATCACCACGTCAACGCCCGCATCCCGCCAGGGAATATTCGCTGGATCGCGTTCGCTAAAGACGGTAATGCGCTGGCCGTCAACCTGCAGCGCGCCGTCCGCCGCTTCAACGGGTGCCGGTAGCGTGCCGAGCAGGGAATCATGCTTAAGCAAATGGGCGAGGGTTTTGCTGTCCGTCAGATCGTTAATCGCCACAATCTGCAGGTCCGGATTGCCCAGCGCTGCGCGCAGAAAATTACGTCCGATACGGCCGAAACCGTTAATGCCGACCTTAACCATAATGCACTCCTTATCTCTGTTGTCTGGAGTCACTGTAGGCTTCAGGCCGGATGGCGTAAACGACAAAAAAGGATCACATTACGCCATTTTGCGGCAGTGAAAACGCTGACGGTATTCACCGGGTGTGAGGTGGAGCTGTTTTTCAAATACGCGACGCAGGTTGATGCTGGTGCCAAATCCGCTTTTCTCGGCGATAACGGACAGCGGATCGTCGGTCTGTTCAAGCAACTGTCGGGCTGCGGCAAGGCGCGCTTCGGTCACATAGCGTGCCGGAGACGCCCCCGTGTCGCGGGTGAATACCCGGGTGAAATTGCGCGGGCTCATGGCTACTTTTTCCGCCAGCTTTTCGACGCACAGATCGGCCGTCAGGTTTTGCAGCATCCAGGTTTGCAGCTCGCTGATGGGGCCGGAGGAGCCGGACTGCGACAGGTTATAGCGGCTGAACTGTAGCTGTCCTCCCGGGCGGCGCAGATACATCACCATATCCTGCGCCACGTCGCGCGCGAGGCTGAAGCCATAATCGTCTTCCACCAGCGCCAGGGTCAGATCAAAGCCGGAACTCACGCCACCGGAGGTCCAGACAGGGCCATCCTGAATATAGAGCGGCCCCCCCTCAACACGGATGGTGGGGTACTGCGCTTGCATGGTTTCCAGCAGCCGCCAGTGGGTGGTTGCCCGACGGCCGTCAAGCAAACCGGTCTGGGCCAGCAGCATTGCGCCACCGCAAATGGAGGCGATCCGCCGCGCATGGGGGGCTGCAAGATGCAGCCAGTCCACCACGGCGGTGCTCTCCTGCTCGTTCATGCCGCGCCCGGTAATGATGATGGTATCAAGCGGCTCACGGGGATCCAGCTCCGGCAGGCGATAATCTGCCAGCAGATTGAGACCGGACTGGCCGTGGATCACCTGGTGCGGCTGGGTCGTGGCGATGATGATGCGATAGCAGGGCTGCGCAAGGCCTCCCGGATGCAGGCGGTTGGCTTGCATCAGAATGTCGGCGATGCCGGCGGCTTCAAACAACATGCCGCCGTCAGGAACAATAATCAGGATCTTCTTCATGTCCTGAAAAGTACCTTTATTGCAAAATAAGTCAAGCGGAGGGCAAGGGAGTTAACGGGCGCTACGCGCCTTTCTGGCAAAGCAAAGTGATTTAAGTTCTTTGTTATTTCAGGCGTTATCCCGGATCGTCAGCATATTATCTCTGGCGAAACGGCTCTGAAGGAATGGGTAAACGAAGCTCCCTCTATTTACATCCGCAGCAACGCGACCAAATTCACCATCTCGCCTCGGGGTTTCTCTGGCGAACCGAACTGCCCACGTGGCTGTTGATCGCCACCATTTATGGCGGCTGGTTCTCGACGCTGGCGTTCTGGCACACCCTCGGTCTGCTGCCTGCCACGCTGTTGCTGATTGGGTTTACCGCCTGGTATATGTCCCTTCAGCATGAATTGATCCACGGCCATCCCACGCGTTTCGTGTGGCTGAACCAGCTCTTTGGCACGCTGCCGCTGGCGGTCTGGTATCCGTATGGCCTGTACCGGGATTCTCATCTGGCCCACCATCGTCACGACCATCTCACCATTCCGGTGGATGACCCGGAGTCATACTACTTTACGCAGGCGAGCTGGGCGCGATTGTCGCCCTGGCAGAAGCGGGTGATCCACGCCCGAAACACCTTTACCGGGCGACTGTTGCTGGCGCCGCTGCTGGATATTCTCCAGACGCTGGGCAGCGCGGTGGCGGCGTTTCGCCATCTTCAACTGCGGGCGATGGTGATGTGGCTTGTGCATATAGCGTTATTGGCGCTGCTTTTTACCTGGATGATGCACAACGGTTTCTCTCCGCTCTGGTTTGTGCTGGCGGTAAGCTACCCGGCGCTGACGCTGACAAAAGTACGCTCTTTTCTCGAACATCGCGCGGCGGACGACCCGCTGGCGCGTTCGGTGATTAACGAAGCAGGCTTGTTCTGGCGCGTGCTGTTTTTAAATCTTTACTACCATTCAATACATCACGATTTACCCGGCGTGCCCTGGTACGGGCTGAAGACGATCTATCTGCAAAACCAGCAGGCGTACCGGGAGCGTAACCACGGGTTTCTGGTGAGAGGGTATGGCGAATGGATGCGACGGTTCTGGAAAACGTCGGTGGACGTCACCGTACATCCAAGGCGTCAACAGGAGGAAGGACATGAGTAACCGGCTGGCGTTTCCGATGTATGCGGTGGATAGTACCGATACTCTTGCCCTGTGGCGGGCCGTCCAGCGTCTGCTGGTGGCGCGTGGTCTGCCGGTGGAGGAGCTTATTCCCGGCAGGCCTGAGCCTGATCTGCTGGCACACTGGCAGCAGCCTAATCTTATCCTGAGCCAGACCTGCGGCTACCCGCTGATGACACAACTGCCGGAGGTGCAGGTCGTCGGCTGTTTTCAATACCGGGTACCGGGCTGCGAAGGGATAAATTACTGCAGTTTTCTGGTGGTACGTGATGAGGATAAACACCGCACGCTGGCTGATTTTCGCGGACGGCGGGTGGTATGTAACGCGCCCGATTCCCAGTCTGGCTACAATGCGCTGCGCAAACGCGTGCCGTCACGTGCGTTAAACGCCTGGTTCTCAGAGGTTATCTTTAGCGGCAGCCATCGCCAGTCGCTGATCGAGGTAAAACGTGGGGGAGGGGATATCGCGGCGATCGACTGCGTGACGTATGCGCTGTTGCAGCGGCATGAACCGACCCTGCTGGCGGAGCTAACTGTGATTGACCAGACGCCCCTCACGCCAGGACTGCCGCTGATCACTGCGTCCGGCACCGCACCCGAAACGCTTCATGCCATCCGTGATGCGCTAACCACGCTGGTGAGCGCCCCGGAATACCGGGGCGTGTGTGATGCGCTGTTTATCGGCGGGTTTAGCGTCGTGGCGCGTGAGGCCTGGTCTGTGTTAACCGGGATTACAGCGGACGGATCTCTTTCGAGCGCAGGGTGAGGCGGACGGGCACCGATTTATACGACGGCGTGCCGCTCTCTTTATCCAGATAGTCGAGCGGAACCAGCACGTTAGCCTCAGGATAGTAGGCCCCGACCGAGCCCGGGGCGATGGCATATGCCACCACAGTGATATCCTCCAGACGCTGAGCGCTGCCTGGCAGGGCGGTTTCGATATCCACCCGATCGCCGTGCTCCAGTCCTGACTGCGCCATATCCGCTTCATTCATAAACAGCACGTCGCGACGGCCAAAGACGCCCCGGTAGCGGTCGTCGAGAGCGTAAATCGTGGTGTTGTACTGGTCGTGACTGCGCAGCGTGATCAGACGCAGGACGTTATCGCCTTCACCGCTGGCATCCTCATTGACCCCTTCGAATACCGAGAACATCGCTTTGCCCGTCGCCGTCGGCCAGATACGTTTCGTGGGCGGCAGCGGCATACGGAATCCACCGGGTACCCGGATCCGCGCGTTATAGTCCTCAAAGCCCGGAATGGTCTGCTCAATCAGATCGCGAATGCGATCGTAATCCGCAACCAGGTGCATCCAGTCCACGCGGGTTGTCTTCAGGGTTGCTTTCGCCATGCCGGCCACAATAGCCGGTTCGGCGCGAAGCAGAGGAGAGGCGGGTTTCAGCTTGCCTGAGGAGGCATGAACCATCGACATAGAATCTTCAACGGTAATGGACTGACGTCCGCTGGCCTGCATATCCAGTTCCGTGCGGCCAAGGCAGGGTAAAATGAAGGTCTCTTTACCCACCAGCAGGTGCGTACGGTTCAGCTTGGTGCCAACGTGCACGCTCAGATCCAGCTTACTCATCGCCGGGAAGCCGTTTTCGTGATCGGGCATCGCCACCGCAAAGTTGCCGCCGAGGCAGATAAGCGCTCTGGCACGACCGTCAATCATGGCCTGGGTTGCCTGCACTGCGTCATGGCCATGGTGAGAGGGCGGCTCAAAGCCAAACACCTCCTTAAGACGGTTCAGAAATGCCGGGGTTGGTTTCTCGCTTATCCCGACGGTACGGTTTCCCTGAACGTTAGAGTGGCCGCGCAGCGGACAGATCCCCGCACCGGGCTTGCCTATATTGCCGCGCAGCAGCAGCACATCGGCGATCAGGCGGACGTTGGAAGTCCCTTTATTATGCTGCGTAATGCCCATGCCGTAGGTAATGATGGTGGCATTCGATTTCGCGTAGGCATCAGCAACCTGTTTCAGCGCCGCCTGGCTCAGCCCGGACTCGCGCTCAATGGCGTCCCAGCTCGTTTGCGCAATGTCTGCCGCAAAGTCTTCAAAGCCCTGTGTGTGTTCGGTGATAAACGCGTGGTCGAGCACGTTGCCGCGCCCGGCTTCCATTTGCAGCAGGTGTTTGGCGATGCCTTTTAGCGCGGCGGCATCGCCACCGGCTTTAACCTGAAAGTAGGTAGAGGCGATGTCGGTAGAGCTGTAGGTCGCCATCTCAATCACGCTCTGCGGATCGGCAAACCGTTCCAGCGCGCGCTCGCGCAGCGGGTTCAGGACGATGATCGGCACGCCGCGGCGAGCCAGTTCATGCAGGGTGCCCATCATACGCGGATGGTTGGTGCCGGGATTATGCCCGATGGAGATAACCAGCTTCGTCTTGTCAAAATCGTCCAGCGAGACGGTGCCTTTCCCGATACCAATAGAGCGCGGTAAACCGACGCTGGTGGCTTCGTGACACATGTTGGAGCAGTCGGGAAAATTATTGGTTCCGTACTCACGGGCAAAAAGCTGGAACAGCCAGGCCGCTTCGTTGGAGGCGCGGCCAGAGGTATAAAACTCCACCTGGTCTGGTTCAAGCCCACGCAGAACCTCGCCGATGCGTTCGAAGGCATCCTCCCACTCAACGGGGCGGAAGGTGTCACTTGCCCGGTCATAGCGCAGGGGATGGGTCAGGCGCCCGTATCCTTCCAGCTCAAAGTCAGATTTTGCCAGTAACGACGTAACGGTGTTATGAGCGAGGAACTCAGGGGTCACCCGTTTGCTGGTGGCTTCCCAGGTGACCGCTTTTGCCCCGTTCTCGCAGAACTGAAATGTGGATTTATGCTCTTTGTCTGGCCACGCGCAGCCCGGGCAGTCGAAGCCGTCAGGCTGGTTGGTGCGCAACAGCGTGGCGGGAGCATCCAGGGCATCCATCTGTGTTCGCACGGCAATTGCCGTCGCTTTTAATGCTCCCCAGCCGCCTGCAGGGCCGTCGTAAGGTCTGATGCCGGGAACGGCACGTCGTTTGTTATTCATTCCAGATTACCCTGTTAGACCGCCGGTCGTGCATGATGCGGCTGAGAAAAATTAAAGAAATCATAACAAATTTTTATCATGTCGATAATGTGTCCTGACAAGGGGGGCGTGAATGCGACAATGTTAGTGACAGTAAAATTTCAAATGAAAAGGCGGGCAGGGGAACCTGCAATATATTTACCCGACGATGCTGAAGGCGATAAAGTGAACAATGCGCCGGGGAATAAAGATGTAGTCCTGCTTAACTGTTAATTCACTGCGGGCGGTGTAAATCGTGCCTCTAAGGGATTAAAGGCACCTGGTTATTTTGCGCCGTAAAATTAATTTTTTTCATCGTCTATGAATTGTCTTAATTCAGGGCGGAAAAGTCATCGCTATTAAAGATACGCTATCAATGCAACAAATAATTCATGGAAGATATATTCATACTCTCCCTGAAAAAATCCCTATTCTACTAATTATGGTAGTGGCGATAATAGCAGTATTGCGTTAATGACAATGGTTCTCTTTTGATTTTTTCATTTCTGAATCAATGGTTTGCGTTAGAGGAACGCATAATAATAAGACAAATTCAGCAAAGTAAGTTTTTTTCTCAGATTAATCCTATAATGAGTCGGGTGCTTCATTAAGCAGCAGTTGTGAGGAAGGAAATATTGAATTGGTGACAAGCTCATGTAAACTTGTTTACCGTTTGTCAAAA
This sequence comes from Enterobacter cloacae complex sp. IR5384, assembly GCF_049237265.1. Classification (NCBI taxonomy): domain Bacteria; kingdom Pseudomonadati; phylum Pseudomonadota; class Gammaproteobacteria; order Enterobacterales; family Enterobacteriaceae; genus Enterobacter; species Enterobacter cloacae complex sp. IR5384. The sequence goes on from NZ_JBMKHJ010000006.1 coordinate 54,311, forward strand.
TATGTCAGGAAGACGCTGGGCCTTATTCTGAAGGGCTCGTGCGGTAGCTATGCCCGAATAATAGTAACGCCCCGAAAATATCCTGGCTATTTTAACGATAGCACTTAAGTCAAACTTCATCCCCTTTATCTCATCATCGAAATATCGCTACGGAAAAGCATATGAAAATGCGCGTATTGTTTTCACTTCTGTTTGTAATGGCGGTGGCGGGCTGTAAAGCGCCGCAGAAACCTGTGGTCACCGACGATACGATCGTGACCAGCCAGGTCAACGGCGTCACCTTAACCCACCGTCATGCCATCACGCCTCCTGCTGAATTCACTCAGGTTAACGAGCCATACCGTGCCATGTATCCGGCCTCCCTGATGAGCCGCCCTGATTTCGGTGGGAAAGTGGTCAGTACGCTTGTCACCGGTAAAACCTACGTGGTGCTGGGGCAGGTTGAACACTACTGGATGGCGCTTGCCGATGAAGGACAAGACCAGCTGATTGGTTACGTTCCAATGCGTGCGGTAATCAAAGCCGATCAGTACGAAGCCACCGTGCGTAAACAGGCTATTCGTCCTAAGGCGCGTAAAAAAGCGACCTGTGTCGATGTCGATGGTAACAGCAAAGCCTGCAAAGACAGCGCTAACGGTACCTGGATCCTGAACTAAACGGCTTTTCTGAGCGTATTTTTATGAATAATAAAAATTTTCATAAGCTGTGGTTCGTCTTTTACGCGGTGATATTCGCCCTGGTCAGTGGTTGTTCGTCGTCTTCACACAGCGACCCCTCCCGCTACAATCTGCAGTTTCAGGCTCATCCACAAATCAATGATTCTGCGCCGCTTAAAGTCAGAGTGCTGCTGTTGAAGTCCGATGCGGATTTCATGTCCAGTGACTTCTATTCCCTGCAGAACAACGCGTCAGCCACGCTTGGCGCGAATCTGCTGAACAGCGATGTTTTCTTCCTGATGCCGGGCCAGCTTTCGAAAACCCTTAGCGGACAAAGCTCACCCGAGGCGCGCTATATCGGTGTTATGGCCGAATATCAGATGCTGGATGGAAAGAAATGGCGTGTCTCACTCCCACTGCCTGTTCCGGGCGAAAACCATCTCTACCAGTTCTGGAAATGGTCATCCGATGAACTCCAGGCCAATGTCTTTCTCGACATAAATGGCATCCGGGTCATCAGCCAGTAACGCGCTTAAAAACAGGAAACCTATCATGACCAAAGCAGAGAAGGTCGTCTGGACCGAAGGCATGTTCCTGCGTCCACACCATTTTCAACGGACAGAAAGTTATCTGCTCAACCACGTTCGGGAATGGGGTGCGCTGCAGCGATCGTATCTTTGGGGCTTCCTCGATGTTGAACTGGACGAAGCGATGCTTCGCCAGGGCTGCATTGCCCTGAGCTACGCCAGCGGCGTGCTACCCGACGGTACGTTTTTCCAGGTTCGTAACGGGCGCAATGGCCCGGCCCCGCTGAAAATTCCTGACAATCTCACCAACGAAAAGGTGGTGCTCGCGCTGCCGGTACGTAGGGGAGAGCGTGAAGAGGTTATTTTCAGCGAAGAGCCCGCGTCACTGGCGCGTTTCATCGCCTTCGAGCAGGAGGTGGAAGACGATAACGCCATGTCGGTGGGGGATGCCACGGTGCAGTTTGGCCGTTTACGTCTGACCCTGATGCTGGAAAAAGATCTGACGGCCGAATGGACGGCGATTGGCATCGCGTTTGTCGCGGAAAAGCGCAACGACAACCATGTGCGTCTGGATAGCAGCTACATTCCGCCGATGCTGAACGCCTGCAACAGCCCGCAACTCTACAGCATGGTCAACGATCTCCACGGCTTGCTGGTGCAGCGCAGCCAGCAAATTGGGGGGCGTTTGCGCCAGCCTGGCCGCTTTAACACCTCAGAGCTGATCGAATTTACGCTGCTGTCGCTGGTTAACCGTCAACTGGGCGAAGTCTCCCATTTAAAAACGCTCCCGCTGCTGCACCCGGAAACGCTCTGGCGCAGCTGGCTGCCGTTTGCCACGGAGCTTGCCACCTGGACCTCGCAACGCACCGCCGAAAGCGTGCTGCCGATTTACGATCACGACGACCTTGCGGGATGCTTCAGCAAGCTGATGCTGATGCTGCGTCAGGGGTTGTCGCTGGTGATGGAAGATCAGGCCATTCAGCTGCCGCTGAACGAGCGCTCCCATGGCCTGAACATCGCCACGGTGCCGGAGACCAGCATGGTGCGCGAGTTCGGCTTCGTCCTGGCGGTCAAAGCCAACGTGCCGGGCGAACACCTGCAAACCCATTTCCCTGCCCAGATGAAAGTCGCGCCGGTGTCGAAAATCCGCGATCTGGTTCAGTTACAGCTGCCGGGCATCATGCTGCGCGCCATGCCGGTTGCGCCGCCGCAAATCCCATGGCATGCGGGCTACAGCTACTTTGAGCTGGAGAAGGGCAGCGAGCTGTGGCACGAGATGGATAAGTCCGGTGCATTCGCCCTGCATCTCGCAGGGGAGTTCCCGGGTCTTGATATGGAGTTTTGGGCCATCCGTAGCCCGACTGAATAATAAAGCGAGCGCTTAATATGCAGGAACGACAGGATACCGGCAGTGATGCCGCGTTTACCGGAGCCAGTAGCAACAATCAGCTGGTGGCGGCCGCTAATCCGCTGCTCAACGCGATTCCGCAAATCCGTCATTCGGTGTCTCATGACGATCAGGTGGCACTGCGCCAGCGTCTGATCGACGAGATTCGCCGTTTTGAAGTCCGCTGCCAGCAGGCAGGGCTGGCGTATGAGGTGATCGTCGGGGCGCGCTATTGCCTCTGTACGGCGCTGGATGAAGCCGCGGCGCTGACCCCCTGGGGCAGCAGCGGTGTCTGGTCAAGCAATGGTCTGCTGGTCACGTTTCATAACGAAACCTGGGGCGGCGAAAAGTTCTTCCAGCTGCTGGCGCGTCTGTCGCAGAACCCGCGTGAACATATCCTCCTGCTGGAGATGATCAACTACTGCCTGCTGCTCGGTTTCGAAGGGCGCTATCGGGTTCTGGATAATGGCCGCACCCAGCTGGAAACCATCAAGCAGCGGCTGTGGCAGATGATCCGTGGCGTGCGCGGCAGCTATCCGGCACCGCTCTCTCCACACCCGGAAGATCGTCCCGTGCTGCGCAAGCTGTGGCGGCCGATGGTGCCGCTGTGGGCCTGTGTCGCGCTGGCCGGGTTTATCGCCTGCCTGTTCTACATCATTCTCAACTGGCGTCTTGGCGACAACACCAACCCGGTACTGGCGAAGATTTACCAGTCTCAGTTGCCTGAAACCACCATTCAGCAACCTGCGCGTCAACTGCCTGCGGTGCTCAACCTGCGTGGCTTCCTGAAGCCGGAAATCGACGCCGGTCTGGTGGCGGTGAAGGATGAAGCGGATCGCAGCGTGGTGATCCTGAAAGGAGACGGGCTGTTCGCTTCAGCCTCTACCGTAGTGCGTGACCGCTATGAGCCGGTCATCAACCGGATTGCCCAGGCGATGAACAACGTCAGCGGCAAAATTCTGGTGGTGGGCTACAGCGATAACGTGCCAATTCGCAGCGCGCGCTTCGCCTCCAACTATGAACTCTCTTTGGATCGCGCCCGGTCCGTGCAAAAAATGTTGCAGGGAAGCCTCTCGCAGCCTGACCGCGTGAAAGCGGAAGGGCGGGGAGAGATCAATCCTGTGGCGCCAAACAATACGCCTGAAAACCGCGCCCGTAACCGCCGTGTGGAAATAACTCTGCTGGTGTCGCCTGAAAATACGCAGGCTGAGCTGAACGGATTGCCGCAAGGAAACTAAGGATGCTGACGACTCTTCTTTCCATACTGACCAATCGCATTCTGTGGAGCTTCCTGGGCGTTACCGCGCTGTCGGCGGTGATCTGGATGATTGGTCCGCTGTTATCCATCGTGGATACCCGCCCGCTCGAATCTGAACAAAACCGCATCATCAGTATTGCGGTGGTTTATCTGCTCTGGGCGCAGGGGCATATTCTGCCGCGGCTGTACAACGCCTGGCTGAACCGCAAGCTGATGGACAAGCTTAATGAAAACACCGCCAAACCGGACGCGGCCGATCCCCAGAAGCGGCTGAACAGCGAGGAGCAGATCCTCGCCGGACGTTTTGATGAAGCGGCGCAAATGCTGAAGAAAGCCCACTTCAGCAAAGCGGGACACGGTGCCCAGTGGACGCAGCGCTTCAGTACGCAATATCTCTACCAGCTGCCGTGGTACGTCATTATCGGCGCACCGGGCGCCGGTAAAACCACGGCGCTGGTCAATTCCGGCCTGCAATTCCCGCTGGCGGATCGATTCGGTAAAACCGCTCTGCGCGGCATTGGCGGCACCCGCAACTGCGACTGGTGGTTCACTAACGAAGCCGTCCTGCTGGACACTGCGGGCCGCTACACCACTCAGGAGAGCGAGCAGGTTCAGGATGCCGGGGAGTGGCTGGAATTTATCGGCCTGCTGCGTAAGTATCGCCGCCGCCAGCCTATTAACGGCGTCATTATCACCATCAGCATTTCCGATCTGCTGACGCTCTCGCCGGAGGCGGCGCGCCAGCAGGCGGTCAACCTGCGCCAGCGGCTGTCTGAGCTGCATGAACAGCTGGGTATCCGCTTCCCGGTTTACGTGATGGTGACCAAGGCGGACCTGCTTAAAGGCTTCCGCGCCTGGTTTGCTGACTACGACAAAGCGCAGCGCGACCAGATTTGGGGCTTCACGCTGCCGTGGGAACAGACCAAACACGCCGATTTCGACTTGATGGGGAACTTCCACCAGGAGTTCTCGCTGTTGCAGCAGCGTCTGGACGCCGGGCTGCCGGAGACCATGCTGAAAGAGCATGACGCCAAAACCCGTGCCGAAGCGTATCTCTTCCCGCAGGAGTTCGCGGCGCTGCGCCCGCTGCTGGCTGACTACCTGAGCACGGTCTTTGCCCGCTCTAACTTTGAGACCGAGTTCTCCCCACGCGGAATATACTTCGCCAGCGGCACCCAGGAAGGCATGCCGTTCGACCGCGTCATGGGTGAACTGAACCGCGCCCTGTCACTGCCGGAAGGGGCAGAGGCAGAGAAGTGGGATTCGGTCAGTAAAGAGGCGCCTATCCCTGGTGCAAAAGGGCAGAGCTTCTTCATTAAAAACCTGCTGCAAAACGTCATTTTCCAGGAAGCCGGTATTGCCGGTGAAAACCGCTGGTGGGAACTGCGCAACCGCGCGGTGATCTGGTCCGGATACGCGGCGCTGCTGGCGCTGCTGGTGATCCTCGGCGGATTGTGGCTGACCAGCTATGCCAAAAATAAGGCCTATCTGGAAGAGGTGGACGCTAAAGTCCCGCAGCTGGAGCAGCAGAGTAAAGCGTTACAGAATCAGCCCCAGCGCGATCTGTTCGCGCTCCTGCCGCTGCTGAACAGCCTGGTCGATCTGCCGAAAAGCGAGGCCTTCGATGTCAACGACCCGCCGGTCTCCCGCCGTATGGGGCTCTATCGCGGGGATGACGTCAGCGATGCTTCCCAGTCGCTGTATCAGAAAGCGCTGGATCAGATGCTGCTGCCCGCCGTGGCGATGCATATCACCACCTGGCTGCGCAACGACAACGGCAGCGACGTGGAATACAGCTACGAGGCGCTGAAAGCCTACCAGATGCTGTATCAGCCTAAACACTACGACGGCAAATTCCTGCATTCCTGGGTGATGCTCAATTTGCAGCTTAATCTGCCGCAGAACGTGACGCAGGCGCAGCTGCAACAGCTGGAGTGGCACCTGACGCAGCTGCTGGAGCCAAAAATTCAGGCCTCGCCGTATGCTCAGGACGAAGCGCTGGTGGCTCGCGAGAGGGCACTCATCAACCAGCAGCCGCTCTCCACCCGCGTGTATGGGCGTCTGAAGCGTCTGCTGGAGCATGACGAAAACCTGAAGCCGGTCTCCCTGTCCGACCTGGGTGGCCCGCAGAGCGAACTGGTGTTCTCCCGCAAAAGCGGCAAACCGGTGAGCGAAGGCGTGCCGGGGCTCTACACCCCGGACGGCTACTGGAAGAGCTTTAACAGCCAGATTGACAGCGTGACCACGGCGCTGCACGAAGATGATGCCTGGGTGCTGGGCGCGACCACCTCCGGGGAAGACAAGCAGCAGATCGATAACGCCGTGCGTCAGCTCTACATGCGCGACTTTATCGCTAACTGGGATCGTTTCCTCGCTGACATTCAGCTTAACAACAGCGCCGATCTCTCGCAGCGCATCAACACGGCGCGCCTGCTCTCCGGCGCAAACTCGCCGCTGCGCCGTCTGGTGCAGAACCTGAGCCAGGTGCTGACGCTGTCGCGCAACGCGCCAGCGCCGGAGGACGCGGGGAAAGCGCAAGACCAGAGTAACCGCGCCACCCGTACGCTCGAAGCGCTGTTCAGCAATAACGACAATGCTCCGACGCAGGGGGCAGTAGTGACGCAGGCACCTGAACAGCTGGTGACCGACCATTACGCGCCAATGATCGAGCTGGCTCAGCCGCTGGAGAAGGGCGGCAAGACCATCGTCTTTGATGATTTCCTCAAGCAGGTGGATGAGCTGTATCGTTATCTGACCGCGGTGCAGGACGCTGCCAACAGCGGCATGCCAGCCCCGGGTGGTGAAGCAATCAGCCGTCTGCAGGCCAGCGCCGGGCGTCTGCCGGGCGGGCTGCAAACCATGTTCAGCAACATGGCGGTGGGGGCCAGCAGTGATACCCAGCGTCGCGATCTGGAAAACGTCCGTAAGCGCATTAACGTCGAAGTGGGTGGTTTCTGCCGTCAGGCAATTGCCGGTCGCTACCCGCTGGTGCGCAGCGCCAGCACCGAGGTGACGCCGGACGATCTGGCACGCATGTTTGCGCCGGGTACCGGGCTGATGGATACCTTCTTTCGCGACAACCTGACCAACAAAGTGGATACCACTCAGGCGAACTGGCGCTTTATGCCGGGGATCGACGGTAAAACGCTGCCGGGAAGTGAAGGACTGCTGCGACCGTTCCAGCAGGCCCAGTCCATTCGCGATGCCTTCTTTGCTAACGGTGCGACGACCCCCTCTTTCAAGGTGACGGTGCGTACCGTGCGGATGGATAACACCATTCTTAACCTGACGCTGGACGTTGACGGCCAACTGCTGCGTTACAGCCACGGTCCACAGGCGGTGCAGATCATGAACTGGCCAGGGCCGGGCGGCACCAACCAGGTGCGTATGCAGCTGGGTCTGGCCAACGGCAGCACCGCGACGCTGGTAACCAACGGCGCCTGGGCCCTGAACCGCTTCTTCGATAAAGCGCGCACCAGCCCTGGGGCAGGTAGTCTGAGCCGTCAGGCCACGTTCAACGTCGATGGCCATCAGGTCACGCTGGAGTTTGCGCCGAACAGCATTCGCAATCCGTTCCAGCTTCCTCGTTTCTCATGCCCATAACCGCAAGGACAGCCGTATGACGAATACCCCTGCGATGAACCGCTACAGCTGGTATGGCAAATTACCCAGCGCCGGAGATTTTTTGCAGCGTCGCTTTCCTGACACCCTACAGCGTCAGTGGTCACACTGGTTTCAGGTCGGCCTGCTGGCCTGGCAACAGGAAGAGCAGCGCAGCGGCGAACGCCAGTTTAACAAGGCGCCGGTGTGGAACTTTGTTGTCCCGCCGATGCTGGGCAGCCAGATGATCCAGATGGGCTGCCTGCTGCCGGGCCGCGACAGCGTGGGCCGACAGTACCCGATCTGCATTCAACTGAGCTTCGCCCCGTCAGAGTGGTCGACCAACCTGCTCAGCCAGGCTGAAAGCTGGTATCAGCAGATTGGCCGTCTCGGGCTGCATGCGGTGCGCAACAGTTTTTCCGCCTCGCAGCTGGATGAGATGCTGATGTCAATTCCGGCGCCGCAGCCCGTCGAGCCGCAAAAGCGTTCCGACATCCTTGATGTGATTGGTTATGACGAAGACGGACAGAGCACGCTGGGCTGGCCTCAGGCGGCGGAGTGTTTTGACCCGCTTCGTCAGACCAGCTACTGGTGGACCAACCGCTGCGACGGCTACCCGCTCTACACCCACGTCCACAGCGGAAACTTCACCGGGCAGCTCTTTACGCTGCTGTTCGATCCGGCTGGCGGCGCCCGACCAGGCCGTCACGGTCTTTATCCGCCTATGTTTGAATAAGCAGGGATCACATGAATATCGAAGAATTTCTCGCGCCGATAAGCCCCGAAAAACCCTGCGGCGACAACCTTGAGTACGACGCCGATTTTCAGGCTATGGGACAGGCAAGCCAGGGTAAAGCGGAACAGCAGTTCGGCGACACGATCATTCCCGCCGAGCCCGCTGACTGGAATACGGTAGAAAAGCTCGCCACCAGCCTGCTGGGGCGCACCAAAGATCTTCGCGTCATGCTGGCGTTAACCCATGCCTGGACCCGACGTCGTGGGCTGCCGGGCTACGCGGACGGTCTGCTGCTGGTGCAGGAGGCGATCACCCGCTACTGGGAGCCGCTCTATCCACTGCTGGAGGAGTATGGCGAAACGGACCCGTTCTATCGCATTAACGCCCTTGCCGCGCTGAGCGATAAATCTGACCTGACCGTCGCGCTGCGAAACGCCTCGCTGCTGCGCTCAAACGGCGATGAAATTTCGCTGCGTGACGCGCAGGCATTGCTGGATGGCAGCAAAACCGAATGCCCGGATTATCCCGGCGGCCGCCCAAGACTGATTGACGAACTGGCGCGCGGCGACCAGCCAGGTACAGAGGCCGTCATCCTGATTAATGAAAGGCTGCTGGCCATTCGCGATCTGCTTAGCGGTTACCTTGGTGAAAGCGGCGTACCGGAAATGGAGCAGTTGCTGAAAACCGTGGGCCTGGTTGCCAGTGCCTGTCAGGTGACCGACATCAGCAAGCTGCTGCCCAATCGGGATGCGCAGGCGGAACACCACGCTGAACCGCAGATGGTGGCCACCCAACCCGTGCAGCAGGTCACCGACTGGCGCAGCGTGCAGGTTACCAGTCGCGCCGACGCCCAGCTGATGCTGGAGAAAGCGAAACAGTATTTTGCGCAGTACGAACCGAGCCACCCCGCACCGCTGATGATTGAACGGGTGCAGCGGCTGTCAGAACTTAACTTTATGGACATTATTCGCGACCTGGCGCCAGACGGCGTTAACCAACTGGAAAATATCTTTGGACGCCGCGAATGACGCGTCCAGGCATTATGACGACGGGCACGGAGCTTGTCGTTTCACCTTCACCGCGCATCTTTGATGGAGAACATCATGGCAATGAGTAACAGTGGGCAGAAATTTATCGCACGTAACCGTGCCCCCCGCGTGCAGATCGAGTACGACGTAGAGATCTACGGTGCAGAACGTAAAATTCAGCTGCCGTTCGTGATGGGCGTTATGGCCGATCTGGTCGGCAAACCGGTGGAAAATCTGCCGGCCGTCGATGAGCGTAAATTCCTCGAAATCGACATTGATAACTTTGACGAACGCATGAAGGCGCTTAAGCCACGCGTGGCGTTCCAGGTGGATAACACCCTCACCGGCGAAGGCAAGCTCAACGTCGATCTGACCTTCGACAGCATGGACGACTTCCTGCCGGATGCGGTGGCACGCAAGGTTGAGCCACTGAACAAGCTGCTGGAAGCGCGTACTCAGCTTTCCAATCTGCTGACCTACATGGACGGTAAAAACGGCGCGGAAGAGCTGATCGCCAAAATTCTGCAGGATCCGACGCTGCTCAAATCCCTGAGCCAGTTGCCGAAAAATGACGAAAGTGCGAAAGGTAGCGAGGAGTAATCGATGAGCAACCAGACTCAACAACACGAGCAGCAGGCAGGTCAGGCGTTCAGTCAGGACGAGTTCAGCGCACTGCTGAACAAAGAGTTCCGTCCTAAAACTGACCAGGCGCGTTCCGCCGTCGAGAGCGCGGTAAAAACTCTGGCGCAGCAGGCGCTGGAAAACACCGTTACCTTCTCCAACGACACCTATCGCACCATCCAGAACCTGATTGCGGGTATCGACGAACAGCTCTCTCAGCAGGTGAATCAGATCATTCACCACGAAGAGTTTCAGAAGCTGGAGAGCGCCTGGCGCGGTCTGAGCTATCTTGTGAACAACACTGAAACCGACGAGATGCTGAAGATCCGCTTTATGAGCATCTCCAAGCAGGAGCTGGGTCGTACCCTGAAACGCTATAAGGGTGTGGGCTGGGATCAGAGCCCGATCTTCAAGAAAATCTACGAGCAGGAGTACGGTCAGTTTGGTGGTGAGCCGTTTGGCTGCATCGTCGGCGACTACTACTTTGACCACAGCCCGCAGGACGTTGAACTGCTGGGTGAAATGGCGCGTATCGGCTCTGCGGCTCACTGTCCGTTCATCACCGGTACCGCACCGGGCGTGATGCAGATGGAGTCCTGGCAGGAGCTGGCTAACCCACGCGATCTGACCAAAATCTTCCAGAACACCGAATACGCCGCCTGGCGTTCACTGCGTGAATCGGAAGATGCCCGCTATCTGGGCCTGGTGATGCCGCGCTTCCTGTCGCGCCTGCCTTACGGCATTCGTACTAACCCGGTCGACAGCTTTGACTTTGAAGAGCAGACCGACGGCGCGAACCACAACAGCTACGCCTGGGCGAATGCCGCTTACGCGATGGCGGCCAACATCAACCGCTCCTTCAAAGAGTACGGCTGGTGCACCTCAATTCGCGGCGTGGAGTCCGGCGGGGCGGTTGAAAACCTGCCGTGCCATACCTTCCCGAGCGACGACGGCGGCGTGGACATGAAATGTCCGACCGAGATCGCCATCAGCGACCGTCGCGAAGCCGAGCTGGCGAAAAACGGCTTTATGCCGCTGGTTCACCGCAAAAACTCCGACTTTGCTGCCTTCATTGGCGCGCAGTCGCTGCAAAAACCGGCCGAGTACCACGACCCGGATGCCACAGCCAACGCGCGTCTGGCCTCCCGTCTGCCGTACCTGTTCGCCTGCTGCCGCTTTGCGCATTACCTGAAGTGCATCGTGCGTGACAAAATCGGCTCCTTCCGCGAGCGCGAAGAGATGGAACGCTGGCTGAACGACTGGGTCATGAACTACGTGGACGGTGACCCGGCCAACTCCTCTCAGGAGACCAAGTCCCGCAAGCCACTGGCCGCTGCAGAAGTCCAGGTGCAGGAGATTGAAGACAACCCAGGCTACTACGCCGCGAAGTTCTTCCTGCGTCCGCACTACCAGCTGGAAGGTCTGACCGTTTCTCTGCGTCTGGTATCTAAACTGCCATCGCTGAAAACGAAAGACGCGTAATTTTTGTGAGTTTCGCCCGGCGGCGCTACGCTTGCACGGGCCTACAATGCAACGTGAAATATATTGATATCGCTGCACAGCGTAGGCCGGGTAAGCAAAGCGCCACCCGGCAAGAAAGTCTGGTCCTGAGAGGTTCCGGAATAACGTTCGGTAGTAAAAGACTTCTCATTCTTTCCTTTTATTCGGGAGGGAATGTAAGACTGTCAAATGACACGGGTCATTTGATGTGAGGCAGAGGTAAAATATGGACGGTTTTATTCAGCCCCATGCTTTCCTGTTTGCCATATAAGTGCTTTTTCGAAAGCAATATTGTTCATCCACGAAGAGTAGATATTATGGCTATTGATATGTTTCTGAAGGTCGAGGGTGTTACGGGCGAATCTAAAGATTCTAACCACACCGGCTGGACTGATATTACCTCCTTCTCCTGGGGCGCTTCCCAGCCAGGTAATATGAGCGTTGGCGGTGGCGGCGGTGCCGGTAAAGTTAACTTTAACGATCTGCACGTTAACGCTCTGATCGACAAATCCACCACAGCAATTCTGAAACACTGCGCCAGCGGTAAACACCTGACCAAAGTTGAGCTGTCCGTCTGTAAAGCCGGTGGCCAGCAGGTGGAATACTCTCGCATTACCCTGGAAGACGTTCTGGTAACGTCTGTTCAGTACACCGGTGCAGACAACGGCGATACCGTTGGTGTGACCTATGCATTCCAGGCTGCGAAAGTGAAACAGCAGTACTGGGAGCAGACCACCTCTGGTGGTAAAGGTGCTGAAAGCAGCGCTGGCTGGAACATCAAAGAAAACAAAGAAGCATAATAGTAGTGGGTCCGAAAGGGCCCACTTTTTCCTGAGCTTCTTTTCAAGGAGAAACAAGATGTCTCATATGCGTCCTGCTTTTGGTGCCGCCTGGAACCGATTTAAAGAAGTGAACGTCAACGTAGAACAGGTTGGCAAGTTATTGGGGGGGAAAGTTCAGCATAATATAGATGCTGGTATTTTTAAAAATGCCTGCCCCATTCGTATGAGCTATGTTTTAAATTATTGTGGCATTCCAGTTCCTTCTAATAGTAAATATGCAACTGTGACCGGGAGCGACAAGAAGCGATATATGTTCCGTGTTAAAGATATGATTGCTTTTTTACCCACGGTATTGGGAAAAGCTGACATATCTGTTTCTTCTCCAACCCCAGCACAATTTGCGGGCAAGCAAGGTATTATTATTTTTACCGGGCATGGCTGGCTTGATGCAACCGGGCATGTAACACTCTGGAACGGAAATATTTGTTCGGATGATTGTCATTTCCTTGGCTCACCGGGTAATGGTTCATTTATCCCTACTAACGCAACCTTCTGGAGCCTGAAATGAAAAAGCCATTGCTCTTTGTCTTAGCCTTCGTTGCCTCCGCCGCAAATGCCCAGACGTTGCCTGATATCAGTACTTTTTCTCAACAACAAATCTTCGAAAACTGGGTGCAGAATCGATGCATCGGTAAGATTGCGGACAGTAAAAGCCTGAAAGAAGATGCTGACGCCAGCGCCGCGGCATGGCTGGAAGCAAGCAATCTGCCTGCTGAGAATTTTGAAAAAGCTGATGAGGTGATTGTTTCTTTACTGAAACAGAAGGTAGGTGGTACCGAGCCAGGTCATTATCAGATATTGAAGTGCACCTTGATCGCTAATAGTGACGCTATTCGGCCACTCAAATCCTCAAAGTAGTAAAGATGAAATCGGCCCCAAACGCCGCCGTTCTCACCCCCGAGAGCGGCAGCGTTTGAGCGCTAATCATACCAGCAGGAATACGCCATGCGATTCACGATTATTTCTACGAAACCCGGTCATCAGCCGCCGCAGAGCAGTTGTGATTTTTATGCCCCCGGGGGCACTATTGGGCGCGGTACGGATAACAATCTGGTACTGCCGGACAATGACCGCACCATCTCGCGCCTGCAGGCTATTGTTCACGTTGACGCCCAGGGCGAATGCCGCGTGACCAACCGTGGCAGCGTCACCCGCGTGGTTTTGAACGACATCCCGCTGGAGCGGGGGCGTCAGGTAGAGCTGCAGGACGGGGATATTCTCGGTATTGATGACTACCGCATCGAAGTGACGGAACTTATCCACGACACGCAGCCGGTGAGCCGCATGGCCGCCAGTATGCAGCAGCAGGCTCGCCCGACAGTGGCGCCGACACCTGCTCCGCAGCCAAAGCCAGCCAGTGCCGCACCGCGCGGCAAAGCGGAGCCAACGGCCGTGCCGTCGGAAATCTGGGATAGCCTGATGCAGGAGTTCTCTATCTCTGACAGCATCTCCAGCAACCGTGCGAAACCGCAGCCTGCGGCGTCTCACGATCCTTTCTCGCAACCCGCGGCACCCGAGCGTAACGCTGAAGACCCGCTGGCAATGTTCAACGACAGCGAGCCGAAGCTTGAGCGTAAGAATGTCGATCCCGACACGCTGTTCAGCGATGAAGCGTTGTTCAAAAAAGAGAGCATTTTTGACGATGTCACCCCTTCAACGCTGGTGCCGCCGGTAGAGAGCAAACCTGCGCCTGCAGAAGAGGCGACGGATGAACTCGACCCGCTGGCCCTGTTTGGTGGTTCGGCCAGCGCGCCAGCCGCGCGTAACGATGATCCGCTCGGGCTGATGGGCGGGGCGCCATTAACCCATCCGGATGAGATCGTGCCTGAGCCATCTGCACCCGCGCCAGAGCCAGAGGCCGTACCGCAGGACGATCCGCTGGCGGATTCTCCGCTGTTTGCTCCTGAGCCGCAGGATCCACCGCGTGCGGAAGAGGAAGAGCCGGTACGTACCGATTACGCAGGCTTTACTATGCCTACACCGCAGGCCGTCGCACGCAGCAGCGCACAGACGCCGAAGGGACGTCTGCGTATCGACCCGGTCAAAAACGCGGCTGTGCCAAGCGCTACGGCGCAAAACGGTGAGAAAGGCGAGGTGCTGCAGGGCGAGCTGCTGGAGGCGCTGCTGGAGGGGATGGGCCTGAGCGAAATGCAGCCGGTGCCGCAGTTTGACCGTGAAAATATGCGTCAGTTGGGCCAGATCCTCGGCATGTTCTCGCAGGGCACCGTGGCGTTGCTCTCTTCGCGCTCTATCCTCAAGCGCGGCGTAAAAGCCGATATGACCATGGTGCTGGACGATGCCAACAACCCGTTCAAGCTGCTGCCGACCGGGAAAACGGTCCTGATTCAGATGTTCGGTACGCCGATGCCGGGCTTTATGCCACCCACCAAATCAGTGCGTGACGCGCTAATCGATCTGCAGGCGCATCAGCTGGGGATGATCTCCGGTATCCGCGCCATCATCGCTGCGATGCTGCAGTCCTTTAACCCGGAGCAACTGGAAGAGCAGGCGAAGCAGAACGGCATGACCTCTCGTCTGGCGCTGCCGGGCAGCCGCAAAGCCGCGCTGTGGGACTACTTTGTTCGCAGCTATGGCGAGACGGCCGGTGAGATTGAGGATGACTTCCACACCCTGTTTGGCGAAGCGTTCCTTCATGCTTATGACATGGAGGTCAATCAGTACAAAGACTCACAGAGCGGATCGGAAGAAAAATGAATATCGCAACGGCTTCTCTCTCCCGCCAGGGAACGCGCGCCAGCAATCAGGACCAGACGGGAGAAACCATAGGGGAACGTTCAGCCTGCTTTGTCGTCTGTGACGGCATCGCTGGTCTGCCGGGCGGTGAGGTGGCCGCTGAACTGGCCCGCAATAGCATCATCTCCCGTTTTGATGGCGACAAACACCTCAACGCGCAGCATATTCGTGACTATGTGCAAACCGCGAATCGCACCATTCTCAGCGAACAGCAGGCGGTGCAGGACTATCGCCGGATGGGTACCACGCTGGTCAGCCTGTTTATCGACCGGGATTACCGTCTGGCCTACTGGGCACACGCCGGGGACAGCCGTCTGTACCTGTTTCGTCGCGGCTGGCTGTGGCATGTCACCACCGACCACAGCCTGGTTCAGCAGATGAAAGATGCCGGTCACCAGACCGATAACCTCAACAGCAACCTGCTGTATCTGGCGCTGGGCATTGAAAACGGTGGCCCGGAAGCGAGCTACAGCGACGTGGTGCAGGTTGAAGACGGCGATGCCTTTTTACTCTGCACCGACGGTTTCTGGCACGGCGTCAGCGAAGAGCAGATGAAACAGTCGCTGCATATGGTCAACACCCCACAGGAGTGGCTGACCTTAATGAACCAAATCATTCAAAAGAATGCTGAACAGGAGGGGAATGCTCAGGATAACTATACGGCGCTGGCGGTATGGATGGGCAACCCTCAGGACACCACTTTGCTGCATACGCTCTCTGACGCAGCACAATTTCTTCCCTGCGGAACTGACTAGACACACAAGGAACGATATGAAACTTTGGCTATCGGGTTTGGCACTTCTGGCGGTGGCCTCCACCGCCCAGGCTGAAAATTTCCGCATCGTGCAGTCTCCTGCGCAGAAGCTGGATATCTGGATCGACAACATCAAAGACAACACCCCGCAGAGCTGGTGTAAATCAGAGATTGCGCTGCGCATTGTGGCGAACGGCAATAAAGACGTTTCAGTGCTGGAAAACTTTGTTCCGCGTCTCGGCTCGCTGCTGGAACACCAGTGCAGCAAAGTGAATAAGCTGAGCTGGGCCCTCAACGATCCGGCAGGGACTACGCTTGCGCAGGGAACAGCAGACAAAGCTCAGGAGTGGAAGCTGGTGGTGAAACAGCAGCAGACGGCACCCACTGCGACCCAGACCAGCGGCGCGTTACTGCCACCTGACCAGAACGCTGAAACCAACACGGTGGCCGCTGACCGCACACCGTGGCAGGAGTTTACCCTCCAGGACGGCTGCCATCTGCGCACCTTCTGGGAAGGCGGATCTTCCGCGCCGGCGCTGTTTATTCCGGATTCCGACACGACCCGCTGCGGCAACGGCAGCTGGCTGAGCGGCCACACGGTTATCTCGCAGACCCGCAGCGGCGGTCAAAAAGAGATAGCGGTGACCTACATTCACGGCTTCCCGGTGATGGGGCTGAATCAAAGCGTCGACCCGGAACATGCCCTGATCACCTCCGTCAACAAAGAGCGTATGGTCTTCAGCACCCCGAACAGCGACCAGAGCTGGATGATCCTGCCTTACGACAGCGCCCTGAACGGCTGGAAAAGCAACGGCACGGTGGCCGTGGAGATCTCGCGTGAAACCGCCAGCGACGATGCAAAACTGCAGGCGCGTATTGCTGCAGTGAAGAAGGTCTGGAGCGCCTGGGTTACCCCTGGCACCACGTTGAATATTGTCCTGATTGATACCCTGCGTCCTCAGCTGCGTGACCCGGCAGTGGGCGCCTGGCGCGCGGCAAACTAAGGAATGGCTATGAATACGCTCTATCAACATCTGGCGGGCGAGTCGCTCAGCGACGCGCTGGTGCGTCTTGAAAACGAGATTAAAGCCCGTCCGGCGGATGCCGATCTCCGTGCCGCGTTTGTGCAGTTTCTCACCCTCAGCGGTAACTGGACGCGCGCGCTGACCCAGCTGAAAAGCTGGCTGGCGCTTAAGCCGCAGGCGAAACCCACCGTCACCCTGCTGGAGCAGTGCATTCAGGGAGAACTGCAGCGCGCGCAGGTGATGGCGGGAGAACGTCGTCCGGCCATGCCGGAAGCCCAGTGGCCATGGCTGACCACCCTTGCTGCCGCGCTGAGCGAGAGCGATGAACGCGCTCACGCGCTGCGTCTGGAAGCCCTTGAACAGGCGCAGGCGAGCGCGGGGCAATGGACGCTAGAGAATGATGAGACGCAGACCTTTGAATGGCTGATGGACGGCGATGCCCGTCTGGGGCCGGTGTGCGAAACCCTTGTTAACGGCCGTTACTTCTGGCTGCCGTTTAGCGCTATCGCAGAGATCCGTTTCCAGACGCCGGCCAGCGTCACCGATCTGGTCTGGCGTCATGCGCTGGTGCGTTTGACCGATGGGACGGAGCAGGTGTGTCAGATCCCGGCGCGTTATCCTTTTGCAGCCGATGCCTCTGACGCCGTTAAACTCGCACGCACCACCGAGTGGCTGCCGCTCGATGATGACGGCACTCTGTATGAAGGGTTGGGGCAGAAAGCCTGGCTCAGCGAGCAAAGCGAAAGCCCGCTGCTGTCGCTGAGTCTCGTTACTTTTGCAACGGATGGAGCCCATGAGTAATCCTACTGGCGAAGGCGATCTGCTGCGCAGCGGCTGGCAAGCCCGCAGTAAGCAGGAGAAGGTGGGGGCGCGCGATAAAATGCAGCCCTCGCTGCTCGATCGCCTCACCGATAACGACCCGGAGAAAAAGCGCGAGTCGGCCAACAGCAACCTGATCACCCATGCCGCGCTGCGTCGCAACGTGCTGCGGGATCTGCAGTGGCTGTTTAATACCATCAATCACGACGCCTCCGGCGATTTGAGCATGCTGCCACACGTAAGCCGTTCGGTAGTGAATTTTGGCGTTGCGCCGCTGGCCGGAAAGCGCATGTCGGATATCGAATGGCACGACATTCAGCGCAAACTCACCGAGGCCATTGTCAACTTTGAACCCCGCATTTTGCCCCAGGGGCTGCAGGTCCGCTGTGTGTCGGACACCTCCTCGCTGGATCTGCACAACGTGCTCTCCATCGAGATAAAAGGGCGTTTGTGGTGTGTGCCGTACCCGCTGGAGTTTCTGTTTCGTACCGATGTCGATCTGGAAAACCGCCACTTTGAACTGAAAGATGCGGGGTGATCGTGGAAAGTAAACTGCTCGAATATTACAACCGTGAGCTGGCCTATCTGCGTGAGATGGGCGCCGAATTTGCCGAGCGCTATCCCAAAGTGGCCGGACGGCTGGGCATGCGCGGCATCGAAGTGGCGGATCCGTACACCGAACGACTGATGGAGGGCTTTGCCTTTCTGACCTCGCGCGTGCAGATGAAAATGGACGCGGAGTTTCCGCGCTTCTCCCAGCGCTTGCTGGAGATGATTGCGCCGAACTATCTCGCGCCCACTCCGTCCATGGCGATTGCTGAAATTCAGCCTGACAGCAGCCGTGGCGATTTGAGCAACGGTTTTATCGTGCCACGCGGCACAATGATGGACAGCCTGGCGCTGAAGAAAACCGGCGTGACCTGCAGCTACACCACGGCGCATGAGGTGAACCTGCTGCCGCTGAAAATCGACAAGGTTGAGCTGGGCGGTGTGCCTGCCGACCTGCCCCTGACACAGCTTGGTCTGGGCCAGCAGGGGATCAGCAGCGCCTTACGGATCCGCATTGCCTGCGACGGTCCGCAAAACCTCGGCCACCTTGATTTTGACCGGCTGGAGTTTTTCCTTAGCGGCCCGGATATCGAGGCGTTAAAGCTGCTGGAGCTGGTAATGGAGCACCATGTCGGGGTGGTCTGCCAGACCGTCAGCAAACATCCGCAGCGTGATGTGCTGGCGTCTGATGCCTTGCGTCAGGAAGGGTTTGACGCGGATCAGTCGCTACTCCCGGACGATCTGCGCAACTTTGACGGCTACCGTCTGCTGCAGGAGTACTTTGCTTTTCCGGCCCGTTTCCGCTTCATCAGCCTGAGCGGGCTGAGCAAACTGATCCAGCGCTGCGAAAACGAAAAAGCCTTCGATATCTTCATTCTGCTGGATAAAACCGATGAACAGCTGGAGCGCGTTGTCGATGCCAGCCATCTGGCCCTGCACTGCACGCCAGTGATCAACCTGTTCCCGAAGGTAGCGGCGCGTCAGAAGCTGAGCGAAGGCCAGCATGAATACCATCTGGTGGTGGATAACATCCGCCCGCTGGATTACGAAATTTACGCGGTAAACAAGATATACGGCAGTGCGGATGGTCAGCGCGACGACCAGACGTTTCGTCCGTTCTGGAGCACCTGGAGCGGTGATGCGGGCAACTACGGGGCCTACTTTTCCCTGCGCCGGGAACAACGCGTGCTCTCTGAGCACGCCCTGCGTTACGGCACCCGCACCGGCTACATTGGCTCGGAGGTCTTTGTCTCGCTGGTGGATGAGCAGCATGCACCCTGGCAGGAGAACCTGCGCTATATCTCCGCCGAGGTGCTGTGCACCAGCCGGGATCTGCCGCTGATGCTGCAGCAGGAGCTGGGACAGTTCATTATGGCTGACTCCATGCCGGTGAAGTCGCTGACCTTGCGTAAGGGGCCGACGCCGCCGCGTCCGGCGCTGGCAGAAGGGTTCAGCACCTGGCGGTTGATCAGCCAGCTACAAATGAACTACCTCAGCCTGATGGACAGTGAAAACGAAGAGGGCGCCGCCGCGCTGCGTCAGCTGTTAGGGCTGTACGCTAATCTCGCGGAGACGCCGGTTGCGCGTCAGGTAGAAGGGGTTCGTCACTGCGTGCTGGAGCCGGTTCACCGCCGCGTGCCCGAGCCGGGACCGGTCGTCTTCGCCCGTGGCATCGGCATTACCCTGACGGTGGATGAACGTGCGTTTTCCGGTGCCAGTCCCTGGCTTTTCGGTAGCGTGCTGGAGCGGCTGTTTGCCCGTCTGGTGTCGATCAACAGCTTCACGGAATTCACCCTGAAAAGTCAGCAGCGCGGCGAGATTGGCTACTGGGCGCCGCGTATGGGCAAAAGGGCACTGGTATGAGCGACGTTGTCACTGCGCCACTGAAGGTTCATCGTCTGACGCCGCTGCCGGACAATTTCTGGCGCGGGGTTCGCGAGACGCCATGGCGCTACGATCTGTTCCAGCTGTTAAGGCGCATTGATGCTCAGGGCGGGGAGCGCTACCCGCTGGGGCGTGCGCCGCTGCCAAAATTCGAGCCGCTACGCCTGGGCCAGCAGCCGTCGATGAGTTTTGCACCTTCGACGGTGGCGCAGGTACGCCAGCGCGAAGGCAACGGGCTGCACGAGGTCTCCATTCTGAGCTTCGGCCTGTTTGGTCCTAACGGGCCGCTGCCGGTTCACATGACCGAGTATGCCCGCGAGCGGATCCATCATCATCAGGACACCAGCCTGAGCGCGTTTGCCGATCTGTTCCATCATCGTCTGACGCTGCTGTTTTATCGCGCCTGGGCCGATGCGCAGCCTGCCGTCTCCCTCGACCGCGCCGACAATAAACGTTTTGAGGGATATCTGGCGTCGTTGATTGGTATGGGGCAGCCCGGCCAGATGGACAAAGGCAGCCTGAGCGCCCATGCCCGCTTTACCCACGCCGGACACCTGACCCGCCACGGACGGGATCCTGAGGGCCTGGAAAAAATCCTGCGTAACTATTTTAAAGCCCCGGTCAAACTGATCGCCAACGTACCGCAGTGGATGCCGCTTTCACCGCGCGAGCAGGCGCAGTTGGGAGCAGGACGCCGCGTGCCGCGGATGGGCGAATCTGCGTTTCTGGGCGTGGCGGTCCGCGACGTGCAGCATAAATTTCGCATCGAGATTGGCCCACTCAGCGCGGAAGAGTACAACCGGTTTTTGCCCGGAGAAGTATGGGTAACCGAACTGCGGGACTGGGTACGCCAGTACGCAGGGGTGGAATTTGAATGGGAAACACGGGTGATCCTGCGCGCTGACGCCGTGCAGGGCGCCACGCTCGGCAGCACCGGGCGATTGGGGTACAACACCTGGCTGGGCCTTCAGCCACAGCCTGTCCCGCGTGGCGATCTGGTGTATCGCGCAGAGCGGTAATCCTTCCGTATACCGAATCATTGTTAATGGAAACTAACATGTCAGAAATTAGCCGTGCCGTGCTTTTCGGCAAACTGGATACGCTGTTATTTACCTCTCTGGAAAGCGCCACCGCGTTCTGCAAGCTGCGCGGCAACCCCTACGTCGAGCTGGTGCACTGGCTGCATCAGTTGATGCAGCAGCAGGATGGCGATCTGCAACAGGTGATCCGTCATTTTGCCCTCGACGAACAGCAACTGACGCGCGATATCGTGGCGGCGCTCGATGCCCTGCCGCGCGGAGCCAGTTCCGTTTCCGATCTCTCCGAACATATCGACAGCGCCGTCGAGCGCGCCTGGGTCTATGGATCGCTGAAGTTTGGCGTCAGCCGTATCCGCGGTGGCCATCTGCTGATCGGCATTCTGAAAACCTGGAATCTGGCGAACGTGCTGAAGAGCATCTCGGCGCAGTTTACCCGTCTTAACGTCGAGGTGCTGATTGAGCAGTTCGATACTATCTGTGCCAACAGCAAAGAGACGCAGCAGGCCGCTGCCGCAGTGGATGCGCCAGCCGGTTCGGTGCCTGCTGCCCAGGGAACGCTGGCCCAGTATGGTCAGGACCTGACCGCCCGTGCCCGTGAAAGCAAAATTGACCCGGTAGTTGGGCGCGATGAAGAGATCCGCCAGATGATCGATATCCTGATGCGTCGCCGCCAGAACAACCCGCTGCTGACCGGGGAAGCCGGCGTCGGAAAAACGGCGGTGGTGGAAGGGCTGGCGCTGCGCATCGCCGACGGCGATGTGCCGGAGCCGCTGCAAAACATTCAGCTGTGGCTGCTGGATATCGGTATGCTGCAGGCCGGTGCCGGGATGAAAGGCGAGTTCGAAGCCCGTCTGCAGGCATTAATCAATGAAGTACAGTCCAGCGCCACGCCAATCATTCTGTTTATCGATGAAATCCACACCCTGATCGGTGCGGGCGGTCAGCAGGGCACCGGTGATGCCGCCAACCTGCTGAAGCCAGCGCTGGCGCGTGGACAACTGCGTACCATTGGCGCCACTACCTGGGCGGAATACAAAAAATACATCGAGAAAGATCCGGCGCTGACCCGTCGCTTCCAGACGGTGCAGGTACATGAACCCGATGAGGCCAAAGCGGTTCTGATGCTGCGCAGCACCGTGTCGCCGCTGGAGACCCACCACCAGGTCTTACTGCTCGACGAAGCGGTTAGCGCAGCCGTGAAGCTTTCGCATCGCTACATTCCGGCCCGCCAGCTGCCGGATAAAGCCGTTGCTCTGCTGGATACGGCCTGCGCCCGCGTGGCGGTGAGCCAGAGTGCACCTCCGGCGCAGCTGGAAGATTGCCTGCGCCATCTTGCGGCGCTGGACGTAGAAATTGAGATAGCGGAGCGCGAAGCGCGCGTCGGTGCAGGGGAATCTGAGCGCGTCACGGCATTAACCGCAGAGCGTGACGCGTATGAGGCGAAACGTGAGGCCCTGGCCCGGCGCTGGGAAGACGAGCGTAGCCTGGTGCAGGAGATCATTCGCCTGCGTGCCGCACTGTTTGCGGCGGGCGATGACGACACCGCTGAGCTGCGCAGCCAACTGGCAGAGCAGCAGCAGGCGCTGAACGCCTTACAGGGTGATGAACCGTTGCTGTTTGCCGCTGTGGATGAAAACGTGGTGGCGGCCGTAGTCTCTGACTGGACCGGCATCCCGCTGGGCCGGATGGTGAAAAACGAGATTGATGCGGTACTGAACCTCGCCGACACGCTGAACCAGCGGGTGATTGGCCAGCGTCACGGTCTGGATCTGATTGCCCGCCGGGTGAAAACCTCCCGGGCAAAACTCGACGATCCGAACAAGCCGGTTGGCGTGTTTATGCTCTGTGGCCCGTCCGGCGTGGGGAAAACCGAAACCGCGCTGGCGCTGGCGGAGTCGCTGTACGGTGGTGAGCAGAACGTCATTACCATCAACATGAGTGAATTCCAGGAAGCGCACACCGTTTCCACCTTAAAAGGTGCACCCCCGGGATACGTCGGGTATGGTGAAGGCGGGGTGTTAACCGAGGCCGTCCGTCGCCGTCCTTACAGCGTGGTGCTGCTGGACGAAATCGAAAAAGCGCACCCGGACGTACATGAGATCTTCTTCCAGGTCTTCGACAAAGGCTGGATGGAGGATGGCGAAGGCCGTCACATTGATTTCCGTAATACGATTATTATTCTGACGTCTAACGTCGGGACCGAGCTTATCAGCGCCATGTGTGCCGATCCGGAACTGATGCCGGAGCCGGAGGCGTTAAGCGGGGCGCTGCGCCAGCCGCTGCTGGAGGTGTTCCCACCGGCGCTGCTGGGCCGTCTGCTGGTGGTGCCGTACTATCCGCTGAGCGACGCGATGCTGGGGCAGATTGTTCGCCTGCAGCTCAAACGCATTCAGCGTCGGCTGGAAGAGAATCACAATATTATTTCCGAGTTTGATGACAGCGTTGTAGAACAGATTGTTCAGCGCTGTACCGAGGTGGAATCAGGTGGACGTATGGTGGATGCGATCCTGACCAACACCTTGCTGCCTCAGATGAGTCAGATATTACTTACCGCCAGCCGCAGCGACGAGCAGTACCGACGTCTGCATGTCACCTGCGAGCAGGGCGAGTTTCACTGTCAGTTTGCCGCGTAATAATCATCAAGAGAACTGTAAAAGATGACGGATAATGATAACAATCGGACTGTCCCAAACGCGCTCCCGGTCGGGTATCGCTTCAACGAATTTGAAATTAAAGAGGTGATTGGCGGCGGCGGATTCGGCATCGTCTATCGCGCCTGGGATCACCAGCTCGAACGCACTATCGCTATCAAAGAATTTATGCCTTCCTCGCTCGCCGTGCGCGGCGACGACATGACGCTGGTACTGCGCAGCGAACGCTTTGGCAAAGCGTTTTCGGCGGGGCTGAACAGCTTCATTCAGGAAGCCCGCCTGCTGGCGCGCTTCAACCACCCGAACCTGCTGCACGTGTTGCGCTTCTGGGTGCAAAACGATACGGCTTACATGGGCACGCTGTTTTACAGCGGCACCACGCTTTCTCGCCTGCGCGAGGAGAAGCCGGAGCTGATTAACGAGGCATGGATCCGTCGTACGCTGCCGATGCTGTTTGGCGCAATCAAGACCATCCATGACGAGGGCTATCTGCACCGCGATATTTCGCTGGATAACATTCAGATCCAGGATAACGGCCTGCCGGTGCTGCTGGACTTCGGCTCCGCGCGTCGCACCATCGGTAACCTCTCTGACGAAACCGAAACCATGCTGCGTCCGGGCTTTGCGCCTATCGAGCAGTACACCGACGACAACGAAAGCGAGCAGGGACCGTGGACGGATATCTACGCGCTCGGCGCGGTGCTGCGCACCCTGATCGTGGGCTCACCGCCACCGGTCAGCGTGGTGCGTTCCATTCAGGATACCTGCAAACCGCTGGCGGAAATCCAGCCGCAGGGGTACTCCCTGTCGCTGTTGCAGGCTATCGACCGTGCCCTGGCGTTGCACATGGAAGACCGTCCGCAGTCTATTGATGAGTTCGCGGCGTTAATCGAGATGCCGGTCGCCGGTATCGATGACGTGTTGACTGCTAAAAAACCGGGCACCATGCTGGTGCCGGTGGAAGAAGAGGCACCGGCTTCGGCGTTTGATTGGCGTCGTTACAAGATCCCCGGGATGGTTGCCGCGGGTGTGCTGGTTGGGGTGGTCGCTGGCGCGATGCTGTTCAGCGGCGGCCACGATGCGCCAGAACAGGCTGCGCAAGCACCGGAAGCATCCCGCACGACGGAAACCGCATCGAACGCGCCAGATGTCAAACAGGAGACCGCGAAGGTAAGCGAACAAGCGGCAACGCCTGCAACAGCGCAACCGACGCCGCCACCGGTTGAAGCCAGCCCGATTGCTCTGGTCTACATTCGCATCCTTGACGGCGAGACGTTGAAAGTGAACGGCGAGCCGAAAGCGCTGCGTCCGGCGAACAACGGCTATGCATCGCTCAAGCTGCCGGCGGGTGAGGTGAGCATTGAACTGCAGGGCAACGGCAGAACCCGTAGCCAGACGCTGGATATCGTGAAGCCTGGCACCTGGCTGGTGAATCCGTAAACAAGGCGAAAAGGGACTGGTAACAGGACGGAGCGAATGTACAACATAAAATTTGTCTATCTTTTCAGCGAGAACGTCTCGCCTGCGCTTTTTGCGAATATTATCCGCCCGTCCGTTGCCGGGCAGTGGATTATGTCGGTGCCCGACAATTCGCTGCGCTCGCTGTTTACACGTTACGACTTGCTGCACTCCATCACTGGCGCGAATCCTTATCAGTCCGGGCGCGATACCCGTAAGCTGATTGTGCAGGATCTCGACATGGGCAGAGTGGTGGCTATCGACGAGAGCTATCGTAACTGGTCGTCAGTGACGGAGATATTTTATATCAATGCTGATGGCCGACTGCAGGCTGCCTCGTTGGACGGTCTGGGCTGGTACCCGGTGAGTACAATTGTCGACCGCTACGAAACCATGGTGCGAACCTATGGCTCCCGCCCTGCGCCAACGGTGCTGCCGAAACAGGTAGTCAAATCCAAAGCGGCACAGATGCCGGACGAGCCGACGCCGGGCAAAGACGGTAAAACCTATGCGGCACAGCTGGAGAATATGACCAAAGCTGAACGCTGGCAGGCGCGTAAGGATCTGATTGCGAAGGGGAGTAATAGCCTCTATCCGGATGCGCAAATCGCGGCTAAGCGGCTGGCGGCGAATAATATCGCGGTTGAGAAAGCGAAGCTGGCAGAGAATGTGTATAAGACCGTGAACCCGCTTGAGGCCACGCCGGGAGTACCGGAGGGGTGGAAGGATATCAGTAATGATGCGGGTGCTTTGCAAAAGTTTGGCCTTAAAAGCAAAGATCTTTTCGATAGAGCTGACTCACCTGATTTTCTGTCACGCGTATATCAGCCTGATCCGGGTGTATTCGGTAAAGAGATGAATTCGACGCTGGTTTTTAGAGGATCGAGGGAACCGGGGTTGCCATCGCTTTCAGAGCATCTGGACTCGCTGCGAAATAAAAATGGATTCGCCTCAATAAAAAATGGTGCCGACTGGGCGAATAACTTTAAGCAAGGAATAGGGTTTGAAGCACCTTATTACCGCAGTGCAGTGCAACTGGGTGAAAAAATAGCAATGTCTTCCCAGCCGATTGATATTGCTGGGCATTCTTTAGGGGGCGGCTTGGCCTCGGCAACGTCTATAGCGAGTGGAAAAGCGGCCTGGACATTTAATGCGTCAGGGTTAAATAGCGGGACAGTAGAAAAATATGGCGGACGTTTGTTGGGAAGCGCTGAAAACATACAGGCCTACCGCGTCAAAGGAGAGCTGCTGACTAAAATTCAGGAAGTCGATCTTGTTGAAGACTTCAAAATGGTGAGAGGACATGTCCCGTCCTTAATCGCTAAAGAAGAGTTGTCAGCACTGGCACCTGATGCCGCAGGTATTCCTCATGATCTGCCTGGTGGGGTTGGTGGAGCACTCGACAGGCACGGGATTGGACAAGCCATTAATTGTATAGAACAGCAAAAAGACGAAGATATTTCGATAATCAGGAGTCGTTTGTGAATAAGCTTTTTGTATCCTTTTTCGTGATTCTCTTTTCATTGCTGATTCAGGGGTGTAAACAAGATATGGATCTAAATCCACAAGATTATTTCAGCGGTCAGCAACTGGTTCTGGCTGAAGATATTCAGCGTGGCGATATTGACGGTGTTGAAAAACTTGCGCCGCAAACTGATCTTAACAAACCAGGTAAGCAAGACATGACGCTTCTGTTTTGGGCGCTTGGTAACAGTATCAATGACAATAAAACTCCTTCTCGATTAAAAATCGTCACTTTATTGGTTAAGTCTGGTGCTGATCCCCTGCAACCGAGGCCGCAGGGTAAAAGCAGTCCCGCTGAGTTTGTATTGAATGCGGACAGTGCAGATTGGATCAATGCCTTACTCGACGGGGGATTATCGCCTGACGCTAAAGATAAAACGTTTCATGAGCCTATAATTTTTGAAACCATCAAAGCAAAAAATACGGACACGCTTGAGGCTCTGCTGGATCGAGGGGCAAACATTAATATCACTGATTCACTAAACAGTACATTATTGTTTGAAGCCTTAAACTATCATGCTTATGATCACGTAATGCTACTGCTGAAACGGGGTGCTGATACAGAAATTAGAGCCAAAAATGGCTGGACGATGGGTAACCAACTCCAACGCTATCATGAAAGAGCTAAAGAAGGTAGTGATGAGTATAAAAAACTTAACGAAATAAAAGAACTCCTTATTCAACATGGCGGTAAATGGCCACCTGCGCCAGTAAAACAATGATAAGCAGTAGGATATACGTTCAATATATTATATGGAATTGACGTGAAAATACGGTTAATTGCTAGCCTCATAGTGGTTTTCTTTTTTCTGATACAGGGATGTAGACAAAATTCGGATTTGAATCCCGAAGATTACTTTAGCGGCCAGCAGCTTATTCTGGCGCGGGCGATTGAAAGCGGCAATATGGATGAAGTCAAAAAATTTCTTCCGAAAACCGATCTCAATAAACCCGGTCAACATGATATGACGCTACTTTTTTGGGCGTTGACGAATACACTTTATGATAAGAAAACGCAACCGCGCTTACATATCGTGACCGAACTGATAAAGGCCGGTGCCGACCCGCTTCAGCCAAGACCCAATGGAAAAAGTAGCCCGGCAGAGTTTGTACTTATGGCCGACAGTGGAGACTGGATAAAGGCGATGCTGGATGGGGGATTATCTCCAAATGCTAAAGATTACGTTTTTAATAAACCAATTATTTTTCAAACTCTGGAAGCGAAAAACACCGAGACACTAAAAGCAATGCTTGACCGGGGCAGCAATATCGACATAACGGATTCCCTGGGTGAGACTCTGCTGATAAATGCTTTCGATTTTCATTCCTACGATCATGTTTTCCTTTTACTTGAGCGTGGGGCTGATCCTGACATTCGTGCTGATAACGGGTGGGCCTTAGGAAATCAGTTGCAGCGTTTTCTTGAAAGAGCGAAAAAAGACAGTGACGAGTATAAAAACCTTATCGCTATTAAAGAATCACTTATCCGACATGGTGGTAAGTGGCCACCCGAGCCGGTCAAAAGAGGGATTGAGTGAACATAAACGCAAAAAATAAAATACTCTATTTCTGGGGCATTATGGATGTCATCGGCATTGTGTTTTATTTTGTCGGCCCATACCACTTGCTTCAGTCATGGTGGGATTCTACCGGTGGGAATTTTGGTGTCATCATCTTCATGCTGATAGCAGGAGGGGTAAACGGTTTATTGACGGGTCTTTTTTACCTGGTATACCTTCTGTGGCCGGTTTCATTACTCTTTTCTGCCTGGTTTTTTTCACAACTCACCGAGATGCCGTCCGGTTTGCTCTGGCGCAGGAAGTGCTACGCCTGCTCACCCTGAGTTGTTCGGTAACCTTGTTCCCGATGATTATTGTCGGTCTCGGAATGAGTGTTATATCTCTTAATATCACGCTGTTCATTTTGTCGGAAATAGTAAAAATTGGCTCGCTCATATTTGTCATGAAAAAATGGGATGCGGGTGATGGGGTAAACAAACTTTTACCGTTAACTGAACGGGACTATATCGAAAGGGCCCTCACACTGGCGCAAAAAAGATATGCGGAAATTAATGGCAAGTACCCCAGGGAGCCAATTTTACATATGTATGATGAGATTGTGCAGCAGTTACGCATTCTGAAAAAGATTGTGATCAAAAACAAAGCTGACAAATCCGTATTAAAGAGAATGACTTTTGGCATTTATGCGGTCAGAGAATTTGAAAACTCAGATGAGCTCTTTTTCGAGAGACTGACGGAAGCATGGTATATCGCAGATCAACGTCTCCGTGGCGTTAAAGTGAAATTACCGCATGAAGTGGATCCTGACTATGTTCAGAAACAATGCGTACTGGCGGAAAAATACCCTGACGAGTTTTGAGAGTTATTGATATCATTTCCTCAATATATCTTTCCTCCTGAAGGATCCATAATGGTCGATCTACACAGCGAAGATGCGGTAATTAATCACTATGCAGACCGCTACCGCAATCTTATGCCGTTAAACCCCAGGAAGGTGTCACGGCAAAAGAGTTCCGATAACGTCTGGGATGAAACATTGCCGCTCGTCACAACGGAGGTCGTTTCGCGCGATAACGCGCTCGGTGCCTTAGTGGGATTGGCCGTTGGCGATGCCGTCGGGACAACGCTTGAATTTAAAGCACGGGATAGCGAAAACGTTAGTGATATGCAGGGTGGTGGTCCCTTCATGTTATACGCGGGTGAATGGACAGACGACACATCCATGGCTTTGTGTGTGGCAGAAACCTATCTTGCCGAAAATCGAATGAATACAGATACCCTTAGAAAGTTCCTTCTGAGGTGGTATCAAACTGGAGAGAACAGCAGTAACGGACGTTGTTTCGATATTGGCAATACAACGCGTTTCGCTCTGGAACAATATCTACATGTTGGGCCTTCCTGGTACGGTAACACGGAGAAACATACCGCGGGGAATGCCGGACTTGTTCGCCAGGCTCCTGTGTCGATCTTCCGCCGAAAGTCACTCAGGGCGATTTATTTTGAATCGCAGGCACAGAGCAGAGCAACTCACGGGGCGGTAGAATCTATCGATGCATGTCAATTTTTGGGGCTGATTCTGCATCATCTGATTAATGGTCATCAAAAAGAAGAGGCATTTTCACCCCATGTTTTTCCTTTGTGTGCACGGGTCATGATAATCAACGCGGGTGAGTACAAGCATAAAGCCCGTCATCAGATTCGTTCCAGCGGTTATGTAATCGATACGCTTGAAGCAGCAATGTGGGCGGTATGGAATACGGATAATTTCCGTGATGCGATCCTTCTTGCCGCCAATCTCGCGGATGATGCCGCTAGCGTCGCGGCAACGGCAGGGCAACTTGCCGGTGCATTGTATGGTTATTCTGAGATACCGCAGGACTGGAAAGACAAACTGGTACAACATGAACGTATTGCTGCGCTGGCGAGTGATTTGTTTGACAGAGCACCAGAGGACAACTTTCTCTAGTACGGGAGTTAAAGGAGAAGCGTGAATAAACAAAGTTATACAGCGATGGATTATATTGAAAATGCCCTCGGCATTATTCAGGAGCGAAAGTCAATTCATCCTTCTTTTTCTTTGTATAACGTGGCTGAAACACAAGTGGCGTATGTCAGGGATATCCTGACAGGAAAGAATAAAGATAAAAGTAAACTCCATACGTTAAATCTTGGCGCTATGGCTGCAAAAGAATTTGAAACTACCGATGAAGAGCTTGCCCGGCATCTGTCAAATATAAACTACATCGCTTCGCAGATGGCTCAAGGGTTAAAAGTTATTCTTCCTCATGAGCAGGATAATGAATATCTAAAAAGGCAAAAGCGGTATCGAAATTAAGCAGACGGTGACTTGTGCATATCCCAAAACGTCTTGTCAAAAATCTCGTCTTTGTTGATACATTTATTTAGCATAAAACATTACGGAATATCGATTATGCTCAACCGAATTACCGTCCAGCTCCCGGTCGAGGGGCTGCTCTTCTGGAAACTCTCCGGCCGCGAGGCGATGTCCGAGTCGTTCGCCCTGACGCTGACCCTGCTCGGCACGGATGCGCGTATCGACCGCAGCAAACTGCTGGGCCAGCCGGTCACGGTGACCATCCCGACCCAGAACCTGCTTACCCCGCGCTACATCAACGGCAAAGTCACGCGTGTGGCGGTGAGCGCCGTTGAGCTGACGGGCACGCGCTATGCGGTGTATCAGCTGGCGGTGGAGCCGGACCTGTGGCCGATGAAGCGCGACCGTAACCTGCGTATCTTCCAGGGGCAGACGGTGCCGCAGATTGTGAAAACCCTGCTGGGCGAGCATCAGGTCAACGTGGAAGATAAGCTCACCGGCAGCTACCGGGTGTGGGACTACTGTGTCCAGTATCAGGAGTCGAGCCTGGACTTTATCAGCCGCCTGATGGAGCTGGAGGGGATAGCGTATTACTTCAGCCACGAGGCCGACAAACACACCCTGGTGCTCACCGACGCCGCGACGCAGCATCAGCCATTCAGCGGCTACGAGGTCATCCCCTATCACCAGACGCCGTCCGGCGGCAGCACGGACGAAGAGGGCATCAGCCAGTGGGCGCTGGAGGACAGCGTCACGCCGGGCATTTACAGCCTCGACGACTACGACTTCCGCAAGCCGAACGCGTGGCTGTTCCAGGCGCAGCAGAACCCGGCGTCGCCGAAACCGGGCAGCATCGACGTGTACGACTGGCCTGGGCGCTTTGTGGAGACCGGGCATGCGGAGTTCTACGCCCGCATTCGTCAGGAGCGCTGGCAGGTGGAGCATCAGCAGATTCAGGCCACGGCCACGGCGGCGGGTATTGCGCCGGGCCACACCTTCACCCTGACCAACGCACCGTTCTTCAGCGATAACGGTGACTATCTGGTGACGGCGGCCGGGTATCATCTGGAAGAGAACCGCTATGCCAGCGGCGAAGGGGAGACCATTCACCGTATCGATTTCACGGTTATCCCGGCGTCGGTGTCGTTCCGTCCGGCGCAGTCCACGGCGTGGCCGCGTACCTACGGCCCGCAGACGGCGAAGGTTGTCGGGCCCCAGGGAGAGAGCATCTGGACGGACAAATACGGCCGCGTGAAGGTGAAATTCCACTGGGACCGTCTGGCAAAAGGGGACGACACCAGCTCCTGCTGGGTGCGCGTGTCGAGCGCCTGGGCGGGTCAGGGTTACGGCGGGGTGCAGATCCCGCGCGTGGGCGATGAGGTGGTGGTGGACTTTATCAACGGTGATCCGGACCGTCCGATTATCACCGGGCGCGTGTACAACGATGCCAGCATGCCACCGTGGGCGCTGCCGGCAGCGGCGACGCAGATGGGCTTTATGAGCCGCACGAAAGATGGCTCCGTGGATAACGCCAACGCCCTGCGGTTTGAGGACAAGGCGGGTGCGGAACAGGTGTGGCTCCAGGCCGAGCGCAATCTCGATATCAACGTCAAAAATGATGAATCGCATGCTACGGAAAAGAATCGAACCCAATTTGTGGGTGAGGATGAAACCTTACGGGTGGCAAAAAATCAGAAGGCAGGGGTAAAAGGGGATGTGGTTTGCCTGACGGGCAACAGCCGCAGCGATAAAGTTGTTAATGACTTTATTATTTCAGCGGGCAATACGTTGAGGCTGGAGTGTGGTGAAAGCGCTATCGAATTATCAAAAGACGGGAGCGTGAATATTATTGGCAATAACTTTAACTTTACCGCTAAACAGAGTGCGCAAATAAACACGCTTTCCGGGGAGCTGCATTTAAATCCTGCCGAAGGAACCAATGCCATCGATGCACCAGGGGCATCCCACCAGTCAGCGATCCAGCAGGAGGTGGATGGCTTTTTTGTGTTCAATGCCAATAAGTAAGCATATTCAGCCTGCCACACAACCGGCAATCCCGTTACCGTAAGGCGACGGGAGGTGCATGTGTTGGTGGGCAAAAGAGGCATATTGAAATGAACTGGTTTTTCTTTTTTTTCTTTTTGATCCTCACACTTGCGCTTATCTGGAATAACAATAACCTGTTTAATAAGAAACAATGGATCAATACGGGTCTGATACTGGTACTTGTCCTGCTTTCTACAGTCGGCATTGGTTTTCTTTTGAAATGGCTGGCTCAGTCATTTTCATTATTTCCGGTCGCGGTGGCTAAACACTACTCCATCATCATATCTATGTCTCTCCTGTGCGTCTGGGGTATGAAATTTACCGCCGTTTTGCTATGCACAATATTGTCTGGTGTTATGGTGGGGCATAAACAATACAACGCTCCGAATTATGAAAAAATTTCCCGGGTCACACACACCGTAGCGCCGCCTCTGTTTATCTTTGCCAAACTCCTTCTCTCGTTGGGGTGTGTCCTTATGTTTTCAGGTTTGTGGCTTAAGTAAGCGTTGCAATTAACGCTGCATCGAGGCTGCTGAAACTAAGATGTTGCATTTACGGAATAACGATTATGCTCAACCGAATCACCGTCCAGCTCCCCGTCGAGGGGCTGCTTTTCTGGAAACTCTCCGGCCGCGAGGCGATGTCCGAGTCGTTCGCCCTGACGCTGACCCTGCTCGGCACGGATGCGCGTATCGACCGCAGCAAACTGCTGGGCCAGCCGGTCACGGTGACCATCCCGACCCAGAACCTGCTTACCCCGCGCTACATCAACGGCAAAGTCACGCGCGTGGCGGTGAGCGCCGTTGAGCTGACGGGCACGCGCTATGCGGTGTATCAGCTGACGGTGGAGCCGGACCTGTGGCCGATGAAGCGCGACCGTAACCTGCGTATCTTCCAGGGGCAGACGGTGCCACAGATTGTGAAAACCCTGCTGGGCGAGCATCAGGTCAACGTGGAAGATAAGCTCACCGGCAGCTACCGGGTGTGGGACTACTGTGTCCAGTATCAGGAGTCGAGCCTGGACTTCATCAGCCGCCTGATGGAGCTGGAGGGGATAGCGTATTACTTCAGCCACGAGGCCGACAAACACACCCTGGTGCTCACCGATGCCGCCACGCAGCATCAGCCGTTCAGCGGCTACGAGGTCATCCCCTATCACCAGACGCCGTCCGGCGGCAGCACGGACGAAGAGGGCATCAGCCAGTGGGCGCTGGAGGACAGCGTCACGCCGGGCATTTACAGCCTCGACGACTACGACTTCCGCAAGCCGAACGCGTGGCTGTTCCAGGCGCAGCAGAACCCGGCGTCGCCGAAACCGGGCAGCATTGACGTGTACGACTGGCCTGGGCGCTTTGTGGAGACCGGGCATGCGGAGTTCTACGCCCGCATTCGCCAGGAGCGCTGGCAGGTGGAGCATCAGCAGATTCAGGCCACGGCCACGGCGGCGGGAATTGCGCCGGGCCACACCTTCACCCTGACCAACGCACCGTTCTTCAGCGATAACGGTGACTATCTGGTGACGGCGGCCGGGTATCATCTGGAAGAGAACCGCTATGCCAGCGGCGAAGGGGAGACCATCCACCGCATCGATTTCACGGTTATCCCGGCGTCGGTGTCGTTCCGTCCGGCGCAGTCCACGGCGTGGCCGCGCACCTACGGCCCGCAGACGGCGAAGGTTGTCGGGCCGCAGGGAGAGAGCATCTGGACGGACAAATATGGTCGCGTGAAGGTGAAATTCCACTGGGACCGTCTGGCAAAAGGGGACGACACCAGCTCCTGCTGGGTGCGTGTGTCGAGCGCCTGGGCGGGCCAGGGCTACGGTGGGGTGCAGATCCCGCGCGTGGGCGATGAGGTGGTGGTGGACTTTATCAACGGTGACCCGGACCGTCCGATTATCACCGGGCGCGTGTACAACGATGCCAGCATGCCACCGTGGGCGCTGCCGGCAGCGGCGACGCAGATGGGCTTTATGAGCCGCACGAAAGATGGCTCCGTGGATAACGCCAACGCCCTGCGGTTTGAGGACAAGGCGGGGGCGGAGCAGGTGTGGATCCAGGCCGAGCGAAATATGGATACCAGCATCAAGAATGACGAAACACATAGCGTTGGCGGCGAGCGTAGCCATTACGTAAAGAAAAACGAACTGCATCGCGTGGAAGCGAATCAGATCCAGGCGGTAAAAGGCGGAACCGAGATCCTGACCGGCAAAGGAAAGCTGGATGCGGCGGTGGAGCAGTATGTCGTTGCCTCCGGCACCAAACTGCGGCTGGTGTCAGGTGAAAGTGCGATTGAACTTAACGCTAACGGCAAAATTAGCCTGATCGGTAAAGAGTTTAACTTCTTCGTTGAAGGGGATGGTCATATCACCACGGGCGGTAAGCTGCATCTCAATACGTCAGGCGCTAAGCCAGGCACAACGGCGCCGGGCGCGGGGCACAAAGGTGATATTGATGCGGCGGTTCAGGCGAAATTCACGACCAAGGGTGATTAAGGCTGGAGCGGTGCTTGTCGCGTTATTAGCGATGGGCATGCCAGAAGGACACGCAACGAAAAAAGATCTCTGGATGTTCATTGCAGAGATGAGTGCTTCACTTAGAACGCTATCCAACACCAGTGTTAATGATCTGCCGTTGCAGTTTACGCTGACGAAAGATAATGAATACATTCACTTCTATCATGCCGGTGATGTCAGGCTGGCAGAGGATATGCGCATTACCGGGATTGATTTACGGGTAAGCAAAGAGCGCGACGGCATGGCACCGTTATTGAATTTTTCCCCGTCAGGTCAGTGCATCACACTCGATGCCGTTAAAAAGCATTATCCGGAGCTGGTGTTAACGGATTATCCCCGAGGCCGCTCCGGAAATGAAGTGACCAGCTATACCGCGCCAGAAGATATGAATGGACAAAAGGCTAGTTTCAGTTTCTCCGTAAATAAACCTGATTGTCTGGACTCGGTTGTCATTAGCGCGGGCAGTGATTAACGTGAAAAATTACATTTTAATATTTCTTCGTTTTACCGCGATATTTTCCTCTCTGAACTGCTATGGGGTGTATGAACATAATATGCCGCTGGTTTTAGTTAACCAGGATTTTACTGTGCAGATGGAAGATGAGACTGTCACATTGGGCGAAAGATGGACAGATGATGTTGCGCGTAAAATTGAGGTACCGATAGAAGGTAATTTTGTCGGTGAGGTTCCTTTTGACGGAACCCACTATAAATTCTACCAGCATCAAAAGACGGGTATTGACATATATGTTTCCAATCTCTGGTGGGATAAGGTCGAACGGAATGTTGACGATTATATCGTATCGCAAATTACCCTTACCGCCGGGGAGGGCAAAACACCGCGCGGTATTCATGTAGGGTCAACAGCCAGGGAACTCAGTAATGCATATGGCAAGGGTCAGATGGAAAATGATGCCGGGGAACAATGGTGTTTTTATCAATTGGGTAACAAGCTTCTCTCGTTCGGGATTAAAGACAGCAAGGTTGTGACAATAACAATGAATTACGATAATGGTGCCCAAGAGTAATTTATGGCCAGGAAAAATTTAGCATGCGCATTGTTCACCGCGCTATTACTGGGCTCAGTTGAAACCTCAGCCGCGCTTGATCTATCGCAATACAATAGGCTCGATACCGTAGGCCACATCGTTAACGACAGCGAAGTGAATGAGACGCTCAGGAAGACGCTGGGCAGCGATTACGAGACGTTTATTAGCAATTTTGATGTCTTTGGCGAACCCCATTCAACCTCAGGCGGAGGCCTGTTTGTTGAAGGCTGGCGTAACGATCTTTATCTGGAGAATGCGTCAGCTTTGGTCGTTGAACCTGACGGCAAAATCTATACGGCCTGGGTCGTTCCTGAGTCAGACGTTATTCATTATCAGTCATCTGATCATCGTCAGGTGGTGAATGCTGATATTCAGCAATGGGCTGCCAGATTCAAAGCGATGCATTTTGCAACGAACAGCCAGGCAAAATTAACGTTTGATGGGGTGTGGGCAGGCACGTTCGGCACTGACTCGACGCTAACCCTGCGTTTAACGGAATCAGGCGACCGTATCTCCGGGTCATATTGCTATATCTCTCAGAGAGGAAACCGCATCGATTGTCCCGCAGAGGATGAACACAATCTAAGCGGTGCTATCACGGGCAATCGTGCGAACGTTAAGTTCGACTCCTCGTTTGGCGGTGTGGATGGACGAGCAGTTCTGGAAATTAACGGAAGCAAAATGACGTGGCGTTTAGTCACGCCTCCTCAAAAAGGTCATGATTATGCTCCGCTGCGTTATACGCTAAATAAAGCGGCTCCCGTTCATAACGTTGAAACCAGAAAGCTGGATACCGATAAGTTCACTATTTCTCTGGTAAATAACTGCGGGCGTTTCGAGAGTGAGTGTGGCCAGATGTATTATCTTGGCGTTCGCAAAAGTGATAACAGTACGATCTCCTTAAAGGGGAAAACGCTTCAGGATCCCACAGGTAAAATAACCGGCTCAACCTATAAGAATGGGGACGTTACCTATACCGTGACCTATGCACCACTGAAACTGGTTGTCAGCAAAGGCGGCCATATTTTGGTTGAGCAGTCGGGCCACTGGCTTGAATAACGAAACAGCCGTTCAAAAGGCCAAATCAAACTGGTCATTTTATTTCTTTCAATATTAATCATCCCGAGTCCACCTATGAAATACACCCTCCAGGAAGGTTCGTTTTCCCTTTTTCCTGCTGCCTGGCAGGATAACACGATGAATATCATTCGCGATGACGAAAGCGGGCTGTCTGTGGTTGTCAGTCGCGGAGTTATCCCGGATGGCAGCGATCATGAGAAAGAGTTCCACCGCCAGTGGGAGCTGCTGCGCCCACAGATGGGGGAGATCGTCCAGAGTGAATTTCAGCGCGTAAAAGCCGGTCCTGACGGAAAAATCAACGGTCTGGAAGTTGAAACCTCGTTTGACCGTAACGGCCAGCGCCTGTGGCAAAAACAGCTGGCGGTGCAGACCCCGGGTAAACCGGTCCTGATGATTTTTACTCTCTCGGCACTCAGAGCATTCAATGAAGAAGACGAGGCGCGCTGGAGCGCGCTTAAGCAAAGTTTGACGCTTAACGACAACCGGAATGTGTAAGGCATGAGCGATAACAACGCGGCCCGCAAGGGTGACGAGATTATTCACTCCAGCATTTTCGCGGATATCACCAGCATTGTGGCGGAAGGTGCCGCCTACGCGGTGATCGGCGCGGCGGTAGGGCTGGCAGCAACTGCCGCCGCACCACTGCTGGGGGCCGGGGCAGCCGCTGCGGGCGTGGCGGCGATTGGATCCAGCTGCCTGTTAAGCGGGATCGTTGGTGGCGTACTGGCTAACCTGGCGGGTGTTACCGACGATATCAGTAATATCGCGGAGGGGCTGGGTGATGCGCTGTTCCCGCCGTCACCCGCAGGTAAAATCACCACCGGCTCCAGCAACGTGCTCACCAATAGCCTTCCCGCTGCACGCGCGGCCGGAACGCTGACCCCCGCAGATACGCCACCCCCAGAGCCACAGTCACCGGGAAGTTTTGCCGATTACGCCGGCATGTTGCTCTCTGCTGCCGGACAGTTCGGCAGCGAAATGTGGCAGCCGAGCGTGGCCTCCGCTGCGGCGGGTACATCGCCGCTGGAAGAGGATAAGGTCGCGTGTGAAAAACACTCCGGACCACAGTATCTGGCGGAAGGCTCTAAAAGCGTCTTTATCAATGGACAAGCGGCAGTACGTGCCAAAGATCGCACCACCTGCGAAGGCACCGTTTCCGATGACGTTTCCCCGAATGTGATCATCGGCGGCGAGACGCTGACGGTTCGCGATATCAAGAGCGGCAAAACGCCGGGGCTGGCACTGGGGATGATTGCGCTCTCCCTGCTGCGCGGCCGTCCGGGCAAGATTTTAAAAAACATGCCCTGTGCCCTGGCAGCAGCCGGGGGCGGGATGCTGGCCGATATGGCCGTCAATGCCGTATTTGGTTCCTCGCACCCGGTTCATGCCGCCACCGGCGTGAAGGTGCTGAATGACGATGATGAGCTCGATTTCTCGCTGCCCGGGCGTTTTCCGCTTCGCTGGCAGCGCAGTTATAACAGCCTGACCACCCGCGAAGGGTTGTTTGGCCTGGGCTGGGCAACAACCTTTGACAGTTATCTGACGCTTGAAGAGAACAATGCCACCTGGTTCGACGAAACCGGGCGTGAGCTGAGCTTTGAACTGCCACCCGTCGACCGCGCATTCTACAGCATCAGCGAGGGTATCATCATCCGCCGCAACGAGAGCGGTGATGTGGCGATAGCCGATGATGACGGCGCGGTGTGGCGCCTGTATAAACCGACACGCGTGAATCCATCCGTTCTGCGTCTGGCCTCCCTTAGCGACGAATACGGCAACGCACTGCTGACAGAGTGGGATGAGCACGGCAGGCTGGTCGGTTTGCACGATGAGCCGCGGGCAATAGACGTCACCCTGCGCTATGAGGACGAACGGTTCCCACAGCGCGTAACCGCTGCCAGCCATTTTGACGGCAGCCGTAGCTGGCCGCTGATGCAATGGGGTTACGATGCGCGTGGCCAGCTGGCGAGCGCGACGGATGCCTCTGGTGTAGTTACCCGCGAATACCGCTATAACGACCATGGCCTGATGGTCTGGCATCGTCTGCCGGGCGGGCTGGAAAGTGAATACCGCTGGAAAAAATTTGACCACTGGCGCGTGGTTGAAAACCGCACCAGCACCGGGGATGGCTGTCGCTTCACCTACGATCTTGACGCCGGGTTGACCACCGTCGAACACTACGATGGTCAGAAACGTCAGCACTACTGGAACGCGCAAAATCTGATCGTCCGCTACGTTGACGAGCGCGGCGAGAACTGGCGCTACACGTGGGATGAGAACGAACTCCTCACGCAACGCATTGATCCGCTCGGGAACACCGTCACCTTCGTTTACGACGAGATGGGCAACCGGGTGCAGGAGATCGACCCTGACGGCAATGCCCGCACCACGACCTGGCTTGAACACCGCGCGCTACCGACGGCCATCATTGAAGCCGACGGCAGCGCTACCCGGTTCTGGTACGACGAACATCACGGCCTGAACCGCGTGGTGGACCCAATGGGGCAGACCACGCTGCTGCGCCGGGATGAGTTTGGTCAGGTCGTTGAAGAGGTGGATGCCGCCGGAAACAGCCGCCATCATGAGTACAACGAAGCAGGACAAGTGGTGCGTGCGACAGACTGCTCTGGCCACACCACCCGCTACCAATATCATCCGCTGGGCTGGTTGATGACCGAGACGGGCGCCGACGGCGAAGAGACGCGTTATCGCTACGACGCTGCCGGGCGCCCGGTACAGCTCGGTCGCCCGGAAGGCTGGACAGAGTCGCTAAAATGGAACGAACGTGGCCTGCCGGTGAAGCATGCTGGCGCCGACGGGAAAGAAAGCGAGTTCAGATACGATGAGGCCGGACGCTTAACCGCCACGCGTAATACCCGGGGTGAAGAGGTCCGCCGCCGCTGGGACAGCAGAGGGCGTCTGATTGCCCTTGAAAATGAAAACGGCGAAGCGTATCAGTTCCGCTGGGGGCCTGACTCGCTCTTGCTGGAGGAGGTGGGGCTCGATGGTGTGGCCTCGCAGTATCGCTACGACGCCTGTGGGCGCACGATAGCGCGTACCTTTGCTGCCGGTCATCCGGAGGCCATCACCCACGCCTTTGCCTGGAGCGCGAGCGGGCAATTGGTCGCCCGCACTACGCCGGAAGGGCAGACCCGCTACCACTACACCCCGTCAGGGCTGCTGACCCGGATTGGGCTGCACCCGGCGCTTTCAGCCGACGCGTGGAGTACCGAGGCTGAGCAGGAGCTTTCCTTTGAGTATGACGCACTTGGTCGCGTGACCCGCGAAGCGGGCGAGCACGGTGAGCTGGCATGGCAGTATGATGCCCTTGGCAACCGCACCTCCGTTACGCTGCCGGATGGCCGCGAACTCAAACAGTTCTACTACGGCAGCGGGCATCTGCTCAGCATTGCCCTTGATAAGTTGTCGGTATCCGACTTTACCCGCGACGAACTCCACCGGGAGACCAGCCGCACGCAGGGGCTGCTCACCACCCGCAGCGAATACGACCGTTTAGGTCGCCTTCATCGCCGGGATGTCTTCACCGGCAACGCCCAGCGCCCGTCACCTCGCCGCTGGTCCCGCCGCTGGGATTATGACTACCGCAATAACCTGGTGCGGGAAGAACGGGATGATAATCCGTTCAGCTGGTACCGCTGGCAGTACGACAGCGCCGGGCGCCTGCTGGTTCAGGACGGCACGCTGCCCGGGCAGGAGCAGTGGCGCTGGGATGCGGCCGGTAACCCGCTCGACGGATCTGCTGAGAAGGCTACGCACAACCGCCTGACGCAGCTGAATGGCATTCGCTGGCGTTATGACATCCACGGCCGCACCGTGGAGAAGGATAACGGCCAGACCCGCTGGCACTACCGGTACGACGGTGAACACCGCCTGACGGAAGTGATCAGCCAGCCGCGGGATCGCAACAGGCCGCAGACGCAGGTCAGCTTCCGTTACGATCCGCTTGGACGCCGCATCAGCAAAACGCGCCAGCAGATACTGGGCGGACAGGTAACCGGTAAGCCCGTCACCACCCGGTTTGTCTGGGAAGGGTTCCGCCTGCTGCAGGAGCTGCATGGAGACGTGCCGCTGACCTATGTCTACAGCGATCAGGACAGCTACGATCCGCTGGCACGTATTGACGGCGTTGATGCTCCGGAGATTTTCTGGTTCCACTGCCAGCCGAACGGTACGCCGGAACGGATGACGGATATCGAAGGGCAGGTGCGCTGGGAAGGCGTTAACAGCGCCTGGGGCAAGCTGCTGCGGGAAAGCGAGACGCAGCTATCAGGATATTACCAGAACCTGCGGATGCAGGGGCAATATCTGGACCGTGAGACAGGGCTGCACTACAATCTGTTCCGGTATTACGACCCGGACTGCGGGCGGTTTACGCAGCAGGACCCGATAGGGCTGGCGGGAGGGATAAATCTTTACCAGTA
Organism: Enterobacter cloacae complex sp. IR5384; assembly: GCF_049237265.1. Taxonomy (NCBI): domain Bacteria; kingdom Pseudomonadati; phylum Pseudomonadota; class Gammaproteobacteria; order Enterobacterales; family Enterobacteriaceae; genus Enterobacter; species Enterobacter cloacae complex sp. IR5384. Next base: position 95,908 of record NZ_JBMKHJ010000006.1, read on the forward strand.
TGCGCCGAATGCGCTGGGGTGGGTGGATCCGTGGGGGTTGAGTAGATGCAATACAGGGAAAAAACCAGGGCCGCAACTTCCTGGAGGAATTGCTGAAACATTTGATAAAAGTATTTATAAAAACAGGCAGCTAAAAAGAGACGAGACTTTTTATAAATATCATGGTGTAAATAATAGAACAGGAAGAAAAATCTCTTGGCTGACAAATGAAAAATACAATTCTGAGGAGGTGTTGCGAGAAAAGCTAGCTATTCGTCATGATTGGGGTGTAAATATTACTAATGTATCAGAGTTTAGAGTTCCTAAGGGAACTTGGGTGAGTGAAGGTCCTGCTGCAGCTCAAGGGGCAGGATATCCTGGGATGGGATACCAGGCTGTGGTGTCAAATCTTCCAAGAGCATGGGTGGTTAAAACTTTAAGGGTTCCCTGGTAATGAATTTGAATAACTTAAAAAATGCACTTGAAAAAATAATTTTTGAACTTAATGCCAATGGTAAACATGAATCGGCAAATTTTTTTCAAACTCGTTATGATCAGATAATAATTTTTGGAGACAAAATTTCATTGGAAATAGTTGAAAGTCTGTCAACATGCAGAGCTATGGCTCAATACGCAAACTTTTCCCTCAGGGAAGAAAAACTTTTAGATGATGTTGTTAATTACGCACTTGATATTAAAAAAATGATGCCCTGATATTAAGCAAAGGGAAGGAATGATTTTTTGCGAGGTTATAATTATGTGGTTGTCTGTTTTTGAAATTCTCACTCCAACCACAAAAACAGACAATTTTTAATAAAAGAGCGCATAAATAATTACTATTAACCGGCTTAATGTATTAAAATTAAAGCTAGCGTCATTCAATTCATCTGCATGCGGACGAAATTAGCCGTCGAAGCAGTCTTGCCCCAGTCTGTTACAATTTTGTACACTAAACCATGATGATAGACACTGTTCTTTTGAGGATTTGTTAGCCTTATTTTTCTTGAGTGCGATTAGGCTCTAAAACTGTCTGCTAAGAGCCATTGCTGCAAGCATGGTCTTTAGCTGATTCTAAAACTTGATCTGCTCACTCATCTTGCTATCCTTAATTTGATATGAATATTTAAAATATTCAGAGCATTGTAAAACTGCATTTTGCTAGTGTATGAAGATGGTAATCGTAATCATTTACTTTATTGAAATATCACAGGATAAACATGATGTATTTCTTAGAAAGAAAAGATGCTGAAAAACTTCTCCATAAATTTTTAAAGAATACTTTAAAAAATCAGACTGATATTGATAAACTAATGGGGCTGGCAATTAATCATGATTCCGGCATTCCTATGAAAGGAATAATTTATGAATATGATAAAATGGAGAAAAATAAACCAACCAAACAAGATTTAGATGATCTTAACACACTGATGCATTTTTATGGCCCGTGATTAAAAATATGATGTCATGCTTCTATAAGGATATATTTATAGACCGAAAGAAATCATCTATGACGAAAAAAAGATGATTTTCATGAGTATTCAGATAAAACACTCACGCCCTAAATTAAATTGCGAGGTTATTTTCAAAAATAAACACACTAAACCTCTTTGGAATCTTCAGAACGATTTGATAGTTGATGCTTTATATAATATATCGGGCTTCAAACTATAACATATCGAGATGATCTGAAACTTACTTATAAACATAATAAAAATATTTATTAAGAGCGAAGATGATCGCTTATTTCAATTTTTTAAAGAAAAAGACGTGCTTGAGTGGATATGCTGCACAAGAAGCGTACGCTTAAGTATACCTTGCTTAGACCTCGCAATGGTCGACTCAACACGCCAGTTAGTCTTTGCGTTAAGCGAGCCAAAGCCATTACCAACCGTTTTGACCATCTTCAAGGCTCAGGGCGAAAAACTATTTTGGTCTGCACCTCCTGAAGGCGCGACTTTCTATTACTTAACATTCAACCTGTCAAAGGAAGTGGTCGTTGTCTGTAGCTATCCAACAAAAAAAAACGGCTGGCATGATTGGTTTTACTCCTGGGATATGACGCGTAACGCGTTGTCTTGCTCAGGCCCTGCATATTAAGATCAAATGTGCCCAAAATGATAACCATAACCGGGTGGCAAAAGAGGGACTGCATAAGCAATTTCAACAAGCGGCTAAAACACAACTGAGAGGCAAAGGATGAGCACGGTTTACATTGTCATTTTAACCTATATCAGACCACTCGAAGAGATTGATGCAGCGATACCAGCACATATAGAGTGGCTGAAAAAGGGGTATGCAGAGGGGATTTTCCTCGCATCCGGAAGACGGGTCCCAAGAAATGGTGGTGTCATTCTCGCTAAATGTGAGAGTCTTGCCTCACTTGAAGAGCGACTACGCGAAGATCCGTTTCAGAGGTTAAAGCTTGCGACGGCTGACATCATTCCTTTTGAACCCAGCATGAAAACAGAACGCTTAGCCAATGTGTTTTGACCGCGCAATAAAAAAATCCACGCCAAAGCGTGGATTTTTTTCATTCATATCGACTCAGACGTTAAACAGGAAGTTCATCACATCGCCATCTTTAACGATGTAGTCTTTCCCTTCAGCACGCATCTTGCCGGCTTCTTTCGCGCCTTGCTCACCCTTGTAGGTGATGAAGTCTTCAAACGCGATAGTCTGCGCACGGATGAAGCCTTTCTCGAAATCGGTGTGGATCTTGCCCGCAGCCTGTGGAGCCGTTGCGCCAACAGGGATAGTCCACGCGCGCACTTCTTTCACCCCAGCGGTGAAGTAGGTCTGCAGGTTGAGCAGGGCATAACCTGCACGGATAACGCGGTTCAGACCTGGCTCTTCCAGACCCAGCTCGGCCATGAACTCGTCTCGCTCTTCGTCATCCAGCTCGGCGATATCGGCTTCTACAGCGGCACAAACCGGAACAACGACAGAACCTTCTTTCTCGGCGATAGCACGAACCTGATCGAGGTACGGGTTATTTTCAAAACCGTCTTCGTTCACGTTGGCAATGTACATGGTTGGCTTCAGCGTCAGGAAGCTCAGGTAGCGGATAAGCTCTTTCTCGTCTTTGCTCAGGTCAAGAGAGCGCAGCATACCTGCGTTTTCCAGCTGTGGCAGACATTTTTCCAGTACCGCTAATTCGGCTTTGGCGTCTTTATCGCCACCTTTGGCTTTCTTGGAGATACGGTGGATCGCACGTTCGCAGGTATCCAGATCCGACAGCGCCAGCTCGGTATTGATTACATCAATATCTTCCGCCGGGTTTACTTTGCCCGCTACGTGGATAATGTTGTCGTTCTCGAAGCAACGCACCACGTGACCGATCGCTTCGGTTTCACGGATGTTGGTCAGGAACTGGTTACCCAGACCTTCACCTTTGGATGCACCTTTCACCAGGCCCGCGATGTCCACGAACTCCATGGTGGTTGGCAGAATGCGCTGCGGCTTCACGATTTCCGCGAGCTGGTCCAGACGCGGGTCGGGCATTGGCACAACGCCGGTGTTAGGTTCGATGGTACAGAACGGGAAGTTCGCCGCTTCGATACCCGCTTTGGTAAGCGCGTTAAACAGGGTGGATTTGCCCACGTTTGGCAGACCGACGATACCGCATTTGAATCCCATTTCTAAATCACCTTAATATCTTGATAATCAATCCGTTAACGATAACCGACTGATGAAAAGTAAATAACTACGCCTATTATACACGTAACCCGCCTACCGCGCGGTAAAAATGCCGTATCGGGCAGATTATTGCGCTTTGAAAGCATGTAAGCGGTTTGTCGCTTTGGTTAACCCATCTTTGAGCCAGATTTCAGTGCAGCGCGCCGCTTCGTCTACCGCCTCATCAATCAGTTTCTGCTCAGAAACCGGGGGCTTACCCAGCACAAAACCAACAACTTTGTTTTTATCGCCCGGATGGCCGATTCCTACGCGCAAACGGTGAAAATTCGGGTTATTACCCAGCTTGCTGATGATATCTTTCAGACCGTTGTGTCCGCCATGGCCGCCGCCCAGTTTAAACTTTGCCACGCCTGGCGGCAGGTCCAGCTCATCGTGAGCAACCAGAATCTCATCCGGATTGATGCGATAAAACGTTGCCATTGCCGCCACGGCCTTGCCGCTCAGGTTCATAAAGGTGGTAGGCACCAGCAGGCGCACATCCGCACCGGCGAGATTGATACGTGAGGTATACCCGTAGAATTTTGGTTCTTCACGCAGGGGAGCACGTAACCGTTCGGCCAGCAGATCAACGTACCAGGCCCCGGCATTGTGGCGGGTTGCAGCGTACTCTGCGCCTGGGTTGGCGAGGCCGACAATCAGTTTAATCGTCACGATTCAATTCCTAATGGGTTCCAGATCTGGCGCGTAGTTTACTGTCTGGCGCGCCGCTTGACAAAATTCTGCGACCTTAACAGCGAAATACGAATAATTACTTATTTGAACAATTAGAATTTCAAGCTGTTCAATGCGTTATTTGTAAATTTTTGTTTGGGAGTAATCTGTAATTGTGATCATTGACGCAACTCATAAAAGGGGCGTTGTCTATACTTTACACACAAGGAATAGGGACTTATTCCCTACAACCCAAAGTTCCGGAGGTGACATATGAAACGCAAAAACGCTTCGTTACTCGGTAACGTGCTGATGGGGTTGGGGCTGTTCGTGATGGTAGCCGGTGTGGGTTATTCAATTTTAAACCAATTGCCGCAGCTTGATCTCCCACAATACTTTGCGCATGGTGCGGTATTGAGCATCTTCCTGGGGGCGGTTCTGTGGCTCGCCGGGGCGCGTGTGAGCGGTCATGAGGAAGTGTGTGATAAATACTGGTGGGTGCGCCATTACGACAAACGCTGCCGCCGCGACCAGCATAAGCACAGCTAGTGCGCATAGAATAAAGAACACTGAAACGACTCCAGATGGAGTCGTTTTTTTTTGCCTGAGGGGTTGACCCTCACGTAACGTAAGGCACCAGAGTGGCGTCACTGGCAAAATAAAAGGAGCAGTTATGTTGATTCAGGTGGGTGAACTGGCAAAACGCGCTGGGATCACCGTGCGCACATTGCATCACTATGAGCAAACAGGGTTATTGCTGCCTTCTGCCAGAAGCGCGGCAGGTTACCGGCTTTATAATCTGGCGGATGTACAGCGCTTGCATATGATTCAGGCACTGGCAAAAGCGGGGCTGGAGCTTGCTGAAATCAGGGATTTTCTGGAGCAGGAGTCGCTTTCGTTAACGGAACTCCTCGATGCGCAAATCAGTTTGCTGGATAAACAGCTGCGCAGCATTAACACGCTGCGTGACAGGCTGGTTGACTTGCGCACCGGGCTTACCCGCGATGAAACGCCCGATCTGGAATCCTGGCTACAGACTCTGGAGTTAATGAATATGTACGATCGCTGGTTTAGCAAAGAAGAGTTACAGCAACTGCCGTTTGCGGAGCAGAAAGATGCGCTGGCGGCTGTCTGGTCAGGGCTGGTTACCGAGGCCAACACGCTGCTGGAACAGCACATACCCGTTTCTGACCCGCGGGCGATGGATCTCGCGACGCGCTGGATGGAGCGCCTGGAGCAGGACACTGCCGGCAAGCCGGAGTTTCTCACCCGGCTGAACGAGATGCACAGCGTCGAGCCGCAAATGCGTGAGCAAACGGGCATCACCGCCGAGATGACCGACTACATCACGCGGGCGTTTGCCGAATCGAAGCTGGCCATCTGGGAAAAGTATCTCTCTGCCGATGAGATGGCTTTTACCCGGAAACACTACTTTGACCGCATGATGGAGTGGCCGCCGCTGGTGGCGAAGCTGCACCAGGCGCAGCGGGAAAATCTCGACCCCGCCTCTGACGAGGCGCAAAAGCTGGCTGAAACCTGGCTGGCGTTGTTCCAGTCATACGCAGGAACAAACCCTGAGACGCAGCAAAAGTTTCGCGCTGCTATGCAGCAGGAGCCGTATCTGATGAAAGGGACGTGGATGACGCCTGCTGTGCTTGAATGGCTCCAGCAGGCGATAGGGATAATGATGCAGAGACGTTTCTCCGCATCAGATGAATCACAGATCCGCTAACGCGGCGTCGCGGTTGGGATAGAAGGCAAGGCGGCCAGGGATCGGCTGCACGCCAGCGCGCGCCATAGTGCGCAGCGGCTGAAATTCCAGATTACTCACCCGCAGCTCACAGCCTTCCGGCAGACGTTTTACAAAGCGCTGGAAGGCGTCCAGCCCACCGGCGTCCAGCACCGGTACGGCATCCCATTTCAGCACCACAATCCGTTTGCCCGCAATGCGGGATTCCAGATCGCTGAACAGGCCTTCCGCCGCAGCGAAGAAGAGCGGACCGATTACCCGCAGCACCAGCACATCATCAGGCACCTCCACGTTTACCGGGGAAAGGCGCGTCATCTGCGCGATCCGGCGCATAAACAGCAGGGAAGCCAGCACGATGCCGACGCTGATGGCGATCACCATATCGAAGAGTACGGTCAGCGACATACAGATCAGCATGACGATGATGTCGTCTTTCGGTGCGCGACGCAGCAGGTTCACCACCTTATGCGCTTCGCTCATGTTCCAGGCCACCATCAGCAGCAGGGCGGCCATGGCGGAGAGCGGCAGCCAGGAGAGCAGCGGCGCGAGGATCAGCAACGCGAGGATCACCAGCAGGGAGTGGATAACCGCTGAAACCGGTGAGGTTGCACCCGCGCGCACGTTGGCCGCAGAACGGGCGATAGCCGCGGTGGCTGTAATACCGCCGAAGAACGGAGCGATGAGGTTACCTAAGCCCTGGCCGACCAGCTCGCTGTTGGCTTTGTGCTTGGTACCGGTCATGCCATCAAGCACCACGGCGCAGAGCAGAGATTCAATCGCCCCCAGCATCGCCATTGAAAAGGCGGCGGGCAGCAGTGCGCGCAGCGAATCCCAGCTTAAGGTAAAGCTGGAGCCGGGCATGTCCCAGGGAAGAACCATCTGTGGTAACAGTTGAGGAATACCGCTGCCCTGAGAACCGTCCGCCAGAACATAGTGGAACTGCGAGCCGATGGTGGCGACATGACCACCAAACATGTTGACGATGGCCATAACCGCACAGCCCAGCAGCAACGCGGGCAGGTGGCCAGGCAGACGAATGCCTAAGCGCGGCCAGACGATGAGCGTACCCAGCGTAACGATCCCGATGGCGGCATCGCCCATGTTGGCTGTGGGCAGTGCCATAAACAGTGCTCCCACTTTCTGCAGATAGTGCTCAGGAACGTGAGGCATCTGCAGCCCCAGGAAATCTTTAATTTGCATCGTTCCGATGGTGATGCCGATCCCGGAGGTGAATCCCAGCGTTACGGAAAGGGGAATATATTCAATCAGCCGGCCAAAGCGGGCCAGGCCAAAGAGAATCAAAAAGAGGCCAGACATGAGCGTGGCAACCAGCAGGCCTGCCAGGCCAAACTGCTGTGATACCGGATAGAGGATCACCACAAAAGCAGCGGTAGGGCCGGACACACTGAAACGCGAACCGCCCGTGAGGGCAATCACGATCCCGGCGACGGCCGAGGTATACAGGCCATACTGTGGAGCCACGCCGCTGCCAATCGCCAGCGCCATGGCGAGCGGAATGGCGATAATACCAACGGTGATCCCGGCAATCAGGTCACGGATAAAGCGTGACGAGGTGTATTTCTCTTTCCAGCATGCGTCGATGAGGGCGCGAAAGGGCAGAACATGTGAGGAAGTGATGTTTTTCACAATTATCTATCATCCGTATGCGCATCATCTGTCATATGAATGGCAGGTGAAGGAGGCATTAATCATACAAATAAAACCCAGAGACAAAAAAACCCGCCGCAGCGGGTTTTTCGGCCGTGTTCGATTAGTGTTCGAACATTGCAGAGATGGATTCTTCGTTGCTGATACGACGAATCGCTTCGGCCAGCATCCCGGACAGGGTCAGGGTACGCACGTTTGGCAGTGCCTTGATCTCGTCACTCAGTGGGATGGTATCGCATACCACAACTTCGTCAATGACGGAGTTACGGAGGTTGTTTACCGCGTTACCGGAGAAGATCGGGTGAGTCGCGTACGCGAACACGCGCTTGGCACCACGCTCTTTCAGCGCTTCAGCGGCTTTACACAGCGTACCGCCGGTATCGATCATGTCGTCAACCAGCACGCAGTCACGGCCAGCAACGTCACCGATGATGTGCATCACCTGAGAAACGTTAGCGCGCGGACGGCGTTTGTCGATGATTGCCATGTCGGTATCGTTCAGCAGCTTAGCGATAGCTCGGGCACGTACCACGCCGCCGATGTCCGGAGACACCACAATTGGGTTGTCCAGGTTCAGCTGCAGCATATCTTCCAGCAGGATTGGGCTGCCGAATACGTTATCAACCGGGACGTCGAAGAAGCCCTGAATCTGCTCTGCGTGCAGGTCAACGGTCAATACGCGGTCAACGCCAACGCTGGACAGGAAGTCCGCGACAACTTTAGCGGTGATTGGCACGCGCGCGGAACGGACGCGACGGTCCTGGCGGGCATAGCCAAAGTAAGGGATTACAGCAGTGATACGGCCTGCAGAAGCGCGACGCAGGGCATCGACCATAACAACCAATTCCATCAGGTTGTCATTCGTTGGAGCACAGGTGGACTGGATGATGAAAATATCACCACCGCGTACATTTTCGTTAATTTGTACGCTGACTTCGCCGTCGCTAAAGCGACCTACAGCGGCGTCGCCGAGGGAAGTGTACAGGCGGTTGGCAATACGTTGTGCTAGTTCCGGGGTGGCGTTACCAGCAAAAAGCTTCATATCAGGCACGAGAAGAACCTCAGGCATGCGTCCAGTGGTGGATAGAGTTCGCCGCAAACTGTGCGGGGCCAGGCGAAATGCTATCCAGGCGGTGTATTAAAGAGCGCGATGCAACGTCTGGAACAGGGTGACGTTGTCACCGAAACTCAGTCTGCGCCAGAATGGCCTGCTGTAGGGGGGAGGTGTTCATCCCGCGCGCTACAAAACCATGCAGCCAATCCGGCGCTTGCTCAAGCACCTGACGAGCGGCGGATTCGGTGTCAAATTCAGCAAAGACACAGGCCCCTGTACCAGTCAGGCGCGACGGCGCGTATTCTAACAGCCAGGAAAGCGCCGCATCAACCTCGCGAAAACGTTTTCTTGCGATAACCTCGCAATCGTTGCTGAATTCACAATTTAATAACGTTTCTATTGACCGCGCCGGGGTATTGCGTGGCAGCTCAGGATCTTTGAAGATGACCGGAGTCGGAATGCTGACGCCTGGATGGGCTACGAGGTACCATTTTTCCGGCGGTTCAACCGGGGAGAGGATTTCACCCACCCCTTCAGCAAATGCTGCATGACCGCGCACAAACACCGGGACATCCGCCCCCAGCGTTAACCCTAACGCGGCCAGTTCATCCGTTGACAATCCGCAGCCCCAGAGATGATTCAGGGCGACCAGGACGGTCGCGGCATTGGATGAACCGCCACCCAGCCCACCGCCCATCGGCAGACGCTTCTCAATGCGAATATCCGCACCGCTCCCGGCGGGCAAGCGCCCGGTGTCAGCCGCTGCGTTCATCAGCAGACGCGCGGCGCGCACGATCAGGTTATCCTCATGCGCTACGCCTTCCACCGGCGTCAGCAGACAGATCTGCCCGTCCTGACGCAGCTCAATCGAGAGCGTGTCGCCATAATCGATAAACTGAAACAGCGTCTGCAGGGTGTGATACCCGTCAGCACGTTGGTCGGTGATATATAAAAACAGGTTAAGTTTTGCCGGAGAGGGCCAGTGGGTCATCATTTAACGATCCAGTTGTCCATTTTCAGCTTGATGCGCTGGCTACCCTGCGTCAGCTCCATATTCGACGGCAGCGACGGTTTACTGTTGCTGTCATAGGCGCTGTACACCACCTTCCAGGTTTTACCGTTCTGCGTGTAGTTCACCTGGCTCAGACGGTACTGATCGTCCAGGGTGTAGTCGGTGGCGTCACCCGGCAGGCCCAGGATCCACTGGCGCAGGCTGTTCAGCGGGATAGGCATTCCGGTCAGTTTGCCAATCATCTCTTCCGCGTCGGTGGCGGTGTAGTGCTGGCCTTTGTTATCCGTGATCTGCGCTTCACCCGGCTTAGCGTTAAGCTCCAGCTCGGTACTGCCCAACGGGTTCAGCAGCAGCAGGCGGTAGTTATCTTGCCCCGTTTGCTGCCAGAAGAAGCGGGCATAAACCTTTTGTTCGTCAGAGAGATAAGCAAACGCGCCGCGGGTCTGGTACTGACTTAAATTACGTACGTCCTGCTGGTGCTGACGCCACTGTGGTGAGTCAGGGCTTTTGCCCGGGCCTTTTGGTTGAGTGACAGAACATGCGGTCAGAACCAGTGCTGCCAGCGGCAGCAGGCGAATCAGTCGGGTCATAATGAGGACAAATCCTTGAGATACGTTGCAGTTATAACTGTTAATGCTAGCGTTGAAGGGTGTCACCGTCTACGTTCAAATTATCTCAAAGCGTTGAGTAACCTATTACTCCGAAAGGGGGCAGTCTCTTTTATTGATCTCGCGCATCCTGTATGATGCGTCTTGCTAACCTTATTAACGCTGGTACTACTCCCGCTCAACATGACCCTATTAGCACTCGGCATCAACCACAAAACCGCCCCGGTTTCGCTGCGAGAACGCGTCACGTTTTCGCCGGATACGCTCGACCTGGCGCTGGATAGCCTGCTTGCACAACCGATGGTGCAGGGCGGGGTGGTGCTCTCGACGTGCAACCGTACCGAGCTTTACTTAAGCGTGGAAGAGCAGGATAACCTGCATGAAGCGCTGATCCGCTGGTTATGCGACTACCACAATCTCAACGAAGACGAGCTGCGTAAGAGCCTGTACTGGCATCAGGATAACGATGCGGTGAGCCATCTTATGCGTGTCGCGAGTGGTCTGGATTCGCTGGTGCTGGGCGAGCCGCAAATTCTCGGTCAGGTAAAAAAAGCGTTTGCGGATTCGCAAAAAGGGCATCTGAAAGCCAGCGAGCTGGAGCGTATGTTCCAGAAGTCATTCTCCGTGGCGAAGCGTGTGCGAACCGAAACCGACATTGGTGCCAGTGCGGTTTCTGTTGCGTTCGCGGCCTGTACCCTTGCACGTCAAATCTTCGAATCCCTGTCGACCGTCACCGTGATGCTGGTCGGCGCGGGCGAAACCATTGAGCTTGTGGCGCGCCATCTGCGCGAGCATAAAGTGAAAAAGATGGTTATCGCTAACCGCACCCGCGAGCGTGCGCAGGTGCTGGCAGACGAAGTCGGGGCCGAAGTGATTGCGCTGAGCGAGATCGACGAACGTCTGAAAGAGGCGGATATCATCATCAGCTCTACCGCCAGCCCGCTGCCGATTATCGGTAAAGGGATGGTAGAGCGCGCGCTGAAATCCCGTCGTAATCAGCCAATGCTGCTGGTGGATATTGCCGTTCCGCGTGATGTCGAACCGGAGGTTGGCAAACTGGCCAACGCCTATCTCTACAGCGTGGATGATCTGCAAAGCATCATTTCGCACAACCTTGCTCAGCGTAAAGCGGCAGCGGTGCAGGCGGAAACCATTGTCGAGCAGGAAGCCAGTGAATTTATGGCCTGGCTGCGCGCGCAAAGCGTCAGCGAGACTATCCGCGAATATCGCGGTCAGGCGGAGCAGGTGCGTGATGACCTGACTGCCAAAGCGTTAGCAGCTCTGGAACAGGGCGGCGACGCACACGCTATTATGCAGGATCTGGCCTGGAAACTGACCAATCGCTTGATCCATGCACCAACCAAATCACTTCAGCAGGCTGCCCGTGACGGGGACGATGAACGCCTGACTATTCTGCGCAACAGCCTCGGGCTGGAATAGCGCCCTATACCCATTTTCTATTACAAGGTGCACTTACGCCTATGAAGCCTTCTATCGTCGCTAAACTGGAAGCTCTGCACGAGCGCCATGAAGAAGTCCAGGCGCTGCTCGGCGATGCCGGGACCATTGCGGACCAGGAACGTTTTCGCGCACTGTCGCGTGAATATGCGCAGTTAAGTGATGTTTCAAAATGCTTTACCGACTGGCAACAGGTTCAGGAAGATATCGAAACCGCGCAGATGATGCTCGACGATCCTGAAATGCGCGAAATGGCGCAGGAAGAGCTGCAGGATGCCAAAGCGCGCTCAGAAGAGATGGAGCAACAGCTGCAGGTGCTTCTGCTGCCGAAAGATCCAGACGACGAGCGTAACGCGTTTGTGGAAGTCCGCGCCGGAACGGGCGGTGATGAGGCGGCACTGTTCGCCGGAGACCTGTTCCGCATGTACAGCCGTTACGCCGAATCGCGTCGCTGGCGCGTGGAGATCATGAGCGCCAACGAAGGCGAGCACGGCGGTTTTAAAGAGGTGATCGCCAAAATCAGCGGTGACGGCGTGTATGGCCGTCTCAAGTTTGAGTCCGGCGGCCATCGCGTGCAGCGTGTACCGGCGACCGAGTCGCAGGGCCGTATTCACACTTCAGCCTGCACGGTTGCGGTGATGCCAGAGCTGCCGGAAGCGGAACTGCCGGACATTAACCCGGCGGATCTGCGTATCGATACCTTCCGTTCTTCCGGGGCGGGTGGTCAGCACGTTAACACCACCGACTCCGCCATCCGTATTACCCACCTGCCAACCGGCATTGTGGTGGAGTGTCAGGACGAACGCTCTCAGCACAAAAACAAAGCCAAAGCGCTGTCCGTGCTGGGTGCGCGTATTCACGCGGCGGAAATGGCAAAACGTCAGCAGGCGGAAGCGTCAACCCGTCGTAACCTGCTGGGCAGCGGCGATCGTAGCGATCGTAACCGTACCTACAACTTCCCGCAGGGCCGCGTTACCGACCACCGCATCAACCTGACGTTATACCGTCTGGATGAGGTGATGGAAGGCAAGCTCGATATGCTGATTGAGCCTATCGTGCAGGAATACCAGGCCGACCAGCTGGCGGCATTGTCCGAGCAGGAATAATGGATTTTCAGAGCTGGTTACGCCAGGCCACCGGCGCGCTCTCTGACAGTGAAAGCCCGAAGCGCGACGCCGAAATTTTGCTGGAATATGTGACGGGAAAAGCCCGCACGTATCTGTTGGCCTTCGGTGAAACCGAACTGACCGTAGAGCAGGAAGCGCAGCTGGCCGCGCTGCTTGCCCGCCGTAAAACCGGCGAGCCGGTGGCACATCTGGTCGGGGAGCGCGAGTTCTGGTCGTTACCCTTGTTCGTCTCAGCGGCGACGCTGATCCCGCGTCCCGACACCGAATGTCTGGTGGAGCAGGCGCTGGCGCGGTTACCCGCAGCGGCCAGCCGCATTCTCGATCTTGGAACGGGCACTGGCGCAATCGCGCTGGCGCTCGCCACCGAGCGGCCCGATTGCGCGGTAACGGCGGTCGATGTGATGCCCGACGCGGTGGCACTGGCGCAGCGTAACGTTGAGCGACTTGGCGTGACTAATGTGACCGTGCTGCAAAGCAGCTGGTTCAGTGCGCTGGAGAAACAGACGTTCGGGATGATTGTCAGTAATCCGCCCTATATTGACGAACACGACCCACACCTGGCGCAGGGGGATGTTCGCTTTGAACCGCTGACGGCGCTGGTCGCAGGTAATGCAGGGCTGGCCGATCTGGAACACATTGTGACAACGTCACGACAACATCTCCTGCCCGGCGGCTGGCTGCTGGTGGAGCATGGCTGGACGCAGGGGGAGGCGGTGCGTGGGCTCTTCAGGCAGACGGGTTATGCTGCTGTCGAGACCTGCCGCGACTACGGCGGTAACGAGCGTCTGACGCTGGGGCAGTGGCAGTGGCAGTGAAAACAGGCTATCTGCCATTTACTGATAAAGGCGCATGGCTGACTGAAAAGCTGTTTGGCGTTATCATCTATACCCAAAATAATTCGAGTTGCATGAAGGCGGCAAGAGAGCGAGTCCTCAGGAGCATAGTTAACTATGTGACTGAGGTGAGCGAGCGCAGCCAACGCGCATGCAGCTTGAAGTATGATGGGTATATATCGTTTTGGGTTTTATCGCGCCTGGACGTCGTCGTCCGCGCAGCCAGCAGGTCGGGTTTATCGCCTTTCTGCTGGGTCTGGTGGTGCTGTACATCATCATTAAACTCGCCACCACAAGAATACCGTTACTGGGGTAAGTCATGAGGTCCTTAGCCGATTTCGAATTTAATAAAGTGCCGCTCTGCGATGGCATGATCCTGATTTCGGAGATGATTCGCGACGATTTTACGTCGCAGTATGTCTACGATGAGCTGGAAAGTCTGGTCAGCCTGGCGCGCGAAGAGATCAATCAGGCGCGTCCGCAGGACTGGCAACTGGAAAAGCTGCTGGAGCTTTTCTACGGCGAGTGGGGTTTCTGCGACACGCGTGGCGTGTATCGCCTGTCTGACGCATTATGGCTGGACCAGGTCTTAAAAAATCGTCAGGGCAGCGCCGTTGCGCTGGGCTCTATTTTGCTGTGGATCGCGCACCGTCTGGATATTCCACTGGTGCCGGTCATTTTCCCGACGCAGATGATCCTGCGTGCCGAGTGGCTGGACGGGGAGATGTGGTTAATCAATCCGTTTAACGGCGATACGCTGGATGAACATACGCTGGATGTCTGGCTGAAAGGTAATATCAGCCCGGTGGCCGAGCTCTTTAACGAAGATCTCGACGAAGCCGATAACGCCGAAGTGATCCGCAAGCTGCTGGATACGCTGAAATCTGCACTGATGGAAGAGCGGCAGATGGAGCTGGCCTTGCGCGCCAGCGAAGTGCTGCTGCAGTTTAATCCGGAAGACCCGTACGAAATTCGCGACCGCGGGCTGATTTATGCCCAGCTCGACTGCGAGCATGTGGCGCTGAACGATTTAAGCTATTTCGTCGAGCAATGCCCGGAAGACCCGATCAGCGAAATGATTCGCGCGCAGATCAACGCGATCTCGCACAAACAAATTACACTGCATTAATCTTAATTCCGATTCACACCTGAATAAGGCGATCCTATGAAACAAAAAGTGGTTAGCATTGGTGATATCAACGTGGCAAACGACCTGCCGTTCGTGCTGTTTGGCGGTATGAACGTGCTGGAATCCCGCGATCTCGCCATGCGTATCTGCGAGCACTACGTGACCGTGACCCAGAAGCTGGGCATCCCGTACGTGTTTAAAGCCTCTTTTGACAAAGCCAACCGCTCTTCCATTCACTCCTACCGTGGCCCGGGCCTGGAAGAGGGGATGAAAATTTTCCAGGAACTGAAGCAGACCTTTGGCGTGAAAGTGATCACCGACGTTCACGAGGCGTCTCAGGCGCAGCCTGTGGCTGACGTGGTTGACGTTATTCAGCTGCCAGCGTTCCTGGCTCGTCAGACTGACCTGGTGGAAGCGATGGCCAAAACCGGTGCGGTCATCAACGTGAAGAAGCCGCAGTTCGTGAGCCCAGGCCAGATGGGGAACATCGTCGATAAGTTTATCGAAGGCGGTAACGATAAGGTGATCCTGTGCGACCGTGGTTCCAACTTCGGTTACGACAACCTGGTTGTGGATATGCTGGGCTTCACCGTGATGAAAAACGTCTCTAACCAGTCTCCGGTGATCTTTGACGTGACCCACTCTCTGCAGTGCCGCGACCCGTTTGGCGCCGCGTCTGGCGGCCGTCGTGCGCAGGTGACCGAACTGGCGCGCGCCGGTATGGCGACCGGCCTGGCGGGTCTGTTCATTGAAGCGCACCCGGATCCGGCGAATGCAAAATGCGACGGTCCATCCGCGCTGCCGCTGGACAAACTGGAGCCGTTCCTGAAACAGATCAAAGCGATTGACGATCTGGTGAAGAGCTTCGACGAGCTGGATACCAGCAACTAATAAAAAAACCCGCTTCGGCGGGTTTTTTTATGGGACATATTGCCGGGTGGCGCTGCGCTTACCCGGCCTACAAAACCCGTAGGCCCTGCAAGCGAAGCGCCGCTGGGCAAAAAGGCTACGCAAAAATTGTCATTAAGTACGCCACAAACAGCGCCATATGCGCCGCGCCGTTGAGTACATTGGTGCGCCCGGTTGAGAACGAAATCTGACACAGCAGCAGTGACGCCATCATCACAATCATCTCCGGCGCGCCCAGCGCAAACTGCAGCTCGTTACCGGTCATAAAGGCAATCAGCGTCACCACCGGAACGGTAAGCGAAATGGTCGCCAGTACCGAGCCGAAGAACAGGTTCATGGCGCGCTGTACCTGATTGTTCAGCACTGCTTTCAGCGCGCCCAGCCCTTCCGGCGAGAGGATCAGCAGCGCCACCAGGAAGCCGGTAAAGGCCACCGGGGCATTCATCTCGGTTAACAGTGTCTCCAGCGGGTTGGCGTTCATCTTGGTGACGGCGATAACCGCAATCAGATGTACGATCAGCCAAACCGTGTGCCACGCGCTGCTGTGCGCAGACGGTTTGCCATGGTGCGGGTCATCGTCGTCGCTGTCGTCTTCATGCTCGTACACAAACAGACTCTGGTGCGTTTTGGTCTGAATCAACAGGAACACGCCGTACATGGCGGCGGAAATCAATGCGACCAGCAGCGCCTGACCGGTAGAGAAGTTTGCTCCCGGCAACGCCATCGGGAAGACCAGCACGATAATCGCCAGCGGGAACAGGGCGATCAAATACTGTTTAATGCCAAACAGGTTCATATACTGGGTGGCGAACTTACGGCCGCCCAGCAACAGTGAAAAGCCCACCAGACCGCCGGTCACAATCATAATGATGGAATAGAGCGTATCGCGCATCAGGGTTGGCGCGGCATCACCGGTCGCCATCAGCGCGGAAATGAGGCTGACCTCAAGAATCACAACGGAAAGGCTGAGAATTAACGATCCATACGGCTCGCCCAGACGGTGGGCCAGGACATCGGCATGGCGAACCACGCTAAAGGCACTGGTTAAAATCCCTACCAGCGCAAGAATATTGATACCAACCACCACTGGCAGTGACTGACTGCTTCCCCAGAAGAGCAGCACAGCCAGTGCCAGAACCGGGAAAATGAGCGACGTCTCCTTGTGGCGGGTTTTTACCGCCTCGTGTGCTGCTGTCATGTGCTTCTCCATAAATGCAGGTGCTTGTAATTATAGATAGAATTTTGAGGTCATTAAATTAACAGATCTCTGTTAAATACCCTTTATCTTTTACTTAATTTTACCCTAATCCTGTTTTAAGTCTCCTGATATCCATAATGTCATATTTTTGATTAATACATATTAAATAACATGTAATTAACTTCATTAATTCTTCAAAATTGATCCGCGACTGGCAGCTTGCAGCATCGTCGTCCACACTTATCTTTTTAAGCAAAAGAGAGGTTAGTGATGCCATATAAAACGAAACGCGATTTACCCGATAACGTGCAAAACGTACTGCCCGCACATGCGCAGGATATCTATAAAGAGGCGTTTAACAGCGCCTGGGATCAATACAAAGATAAAGACGATCGTCGGGACGATGCCAGCCGGGAAGAGACGGCGCATAAAGTGGCCTGGGCGGCAGTAAAACATGACTACGAGAAAGGAGACGATGATAAATGGCATAAAAAGAAATAGCCGTAAAATAATAAGCTGCCTTCATTTTGACTTTTCAGGCGGTTGAACTGCCGTTGTATTGCAACTGGCCCGCGAATTGCTTATCGTTATTCAACTGCTGGCAAAATGACCAGTAGATAATGCCGGGAAGGTGAATTACAGATGTCGCAAGGAAGCATGCAGTGGCGGAGGTGTAAAGTGTTAACGCGTGATTTCTTAATGAAGGCAGATTGTAAGACGGCATTTGGTGCTATTGAGGAATCGCTTCTCTGGTCAGCTGAACAACGTGCGGCGTCGCTCGCTGCCACGCTTGCCTGCCGCCCGGATGATGGCCCGGTATGGATTTTTGGCTACGGTTCGCTGATGTGGAACCCGGCTCTGGAATTTGTCGAATCGGCGACAGCTACGCTCCCGGGGTGGCATCGCGCATTTTGTCTGCGATTAACCGCCGGACGCGGAAGTGCCTGTCAGCCGGGACGTATGCTTGCACTGAAAGAGGGCGGACGCACCACGGGGGTGGCGTATCGCCTGCCGGATGCCACCCTCGAAGAGGAGCTGACGCTGCTCTGGAAGCGCGAGATGATCACCGGCTGCTATATGCCAAGCTGGTGCAAGCTGGAACTTGATGACGGACGCACCGTCAACGCGCTGGTGTTTATTATGGATCCGCGCCATCCCCTGTATGAAGCGGATACCCGCACGCAGGTGATCGCGCCGTTGATTGCGGCGGCCAGTGGACCGCTCGGCACAAACGCGCAGTATCTGTTTTCACTCGATCAGGAACTGACGCGCCTCGGCATGCAGGACGAGTGTCTGAATGAGCTGGTAGCGAAGGTGAAAGCACTGCTGGAAGGAAATCCGCTGAATAACCCGCTGCGTCCGGGTTTTGCCTGATAATACGCCCGGCTGCGAGAGTGCAGACCGGGCGTCTGTTTTTAAGCGGCCACGTAGCTGACTGAGTGTTCGAGTGACTGACTATGGCTGTCAATCAGGACATCCCATGTGCCGGTATAAGGGACGGTTAGCCACGCCTTATCATCCTGCACGGTCAGGATATCTGCCTGCGATTGTTTTTGTGCCTTCGCACTCATCAAATGAATACGGCAGCGCTCTGAACAACGCACCACTACCGTATCCCCGCCAAACAGTTTCAAACTTGTTTTTACCAGTGCCATTTATTTACCCCGTAGTCTTAAACAACGCTCTCCCTGCTGCCATTTCCGAGCGTGATGTTGTTCACAATTCACTCATGGCATAACACCAAAGGGGGAGCGTCGGGATGCTGATTTTGATCAAAAAATGGCATAACGTTTAAACAAAAATGACAAAATACCTGAAAGCATTCAGCTGGCGCGCATTTACACGGTGAAGGCGCGCCAGAAGAAAATTAAATGCGGAAATGTCCGGCAGTTTCAGCAAGGTCGCCCGCCTGGCTCTGCAGGGCGCTGGCGGCTGCGGCGGATTGCACCACCAGTTCAGCGTTCTGCTGCACCATTCTGTCGAGGTGCGTGACAGCATGGTTGATCTCATGGATGCCTTTCATCTGCTCGCTGGTGGCGATGGAAATTTCACGCATGATACCCGAGACGCTGCCGATGCTGGCGCGGATCTCATCCATGCTTTCCCCGGCCAGGTGTACATAGCGGGAGCCGGTTGCCACGCTGTCGGTGGTGGAGTCGATAAGCGATTTGATCTCCTTCGCCGCCTGGGCGCTGCGGCTCGCCAGGTTACGCACTTCGCCTGCCACCACGGCAAATCCGCGGCCCTGCTCACCGGCGCGCGCTGCTTCCACCGAGGCGTTCAGCGCCAGGATATTGGTCTGGAAGGCGATGCCATCAATCACGCTGGTGATATCGCCAATTTTTGCCGAAGCCACTTCAATGGATTGCATGGTGCTGATGGCCTGAGAGACGACCTCACCGCCGCGTGAGGCCGCAGCGGAGGCTTTACTGGCCTGTTCATTCGCTTCTGCCGCGGACTCATTTGACTGAGTCACCGACGCGGTGATCTGCTCTACGGCGCTGGCGGTTTCACGCAGGCTGGAGGCTGCCTGCTCGGTGCGCCCGGAGAGATCCTGGTTGCCAGCCGCAATCTCCTGGGCGGCATTTTTCACCGAGGCGCTGGCATCACGCAGCTGGATCATCACCACCGAGAGCTTATCGCTAAAGGCGTTAAACGCCTGGGCGATTTGCGCCACTTCGTCGTTACCGCTCTCCGGCAGGCGCTGGGAGAGATCGTTGGTACCGTTGGCGATGTTATGCATCGCGTCGCGGATATCGGACAACCGCTTGAGCAGGCGGGCAATAAGAATGTGGACAAGCGCGCCGCTCAGCAGGGCGAGGATCACCAGCGAGAGCGCCGAGGCTTTCAGCAGCGAGCGCATGCCGGAGGTGGCGTCGTTATTGTCGAGCGCGACCACCAGCATCCAGTTTGTTCCCGGAACGGCCGTGGCCACGAGGGTTTTATCACCGCCGTCAAATGTGCCATCAACCGGTTCACCGCTTTTCAGGGTCACTAAATCGGTGCCGGTAATGGTTTCTGCAAACGGTTTTAACGTCAGGGCCGGATCGTTGGCGGCGATAACGCTGCCGTCACTGTTCAGAAGTAACCCGCTGCTGGCCGGGGTCGGGTGAATGCCGCGCACGTTAGCGACCACGCTATCCATGGCCACATCGCCCGCCACCACTGCTTTCAGGGTCCCGTTTTCTTTTACCGGTACCGCAAAAGTTACCACCAGTTTTCCGGTTCCGGCGTCCACGTAAGGCGCGGTCACCACCGGTCCGTCCTGGCTGACCACCTGCTGATACCAGGGGCGAATGGTCGGGTCATAATCCGCAGGCACGCCCGCAGGCTCAGAGAATTTCGCCGTTTTAGTGGCATAGCCCACATAGACGTTGGTGAAGCCTCCCGCCTGGGCGAGTTGTTTAAAGACCGGTACCGGGTCGTCACTCAGCGCCACGCTCTGGGCGGAGGTAATGACCGTCATTTTGCTTTTAACCCAGTCGGCAATCGCCATGTTATGGCTGGCGCTGGTGCTGGTCAGAATGTCACGCTGCGACTGCTGATTATCCTGGCGCGTGACCTGGAAATTAATGACGGTATTGAGAAGAAGGGCGACGACCAGGCAGCCTGTCGTCGCGGCAATGATGCGAGCACGAATCGATCTGAACATAAGTGAAATACCTGCTGTGTTGTTTCCATGCCTATCGGCAACCCCGCAGGTAAACTTGATGCTGAAACCGCGTCCATAAGAAAATAATATTTTTACGGGTTTATTATTAAAAAGTTAATACTTTATCGGCGGCTAACGTCCACTCGGCCAGCTCGACAAGTGTGCCAATTTCCACGCCGTCAATCAGCGGCAGCCCGGTGATACCGCGCCCGTCGGTGCAGGTTTTGCAAAGCTTAACCGGCACGTTTTGCGCCGTCAGGATCTCCAGCATCTGCTGAATGTTGTAGCCCTCTGCCGGTTTTTGGCCTTTCAGGCCAGCGGTGACTGCGTCGGACATCAAAAAGATCCGCAGATCCAGCTCGCTCGCGTTATCGCGCAATGCTATGGCCAGACGCAGGCTATTAAAAAGGGATTCGCTGCCGTAGGCCGCCCCGTTGGCGACGATCACAATCTTCTGCATGTTAACTCCTGTTTATATTAAGGCACGAATATTGCTTGATTCTCCCAGGTAGGGTTATCCGGGAGAGTAAGCATGACATTAATGGCTGGCAATTCGTCGGGTGCAACCGAATGGCTCCAGCGCGCAAAAGCGTTGCGCCAGGAGCAGCTCAGCAAGCTGTCACAGCTGGGCGTACTGGTGAATGGCATTAGCCAACTGGTGCATATGCTACAGTGCGAGCGCGGTGCATCAAACGTCTGGCTCTGCTCACAGGGTAAGCTCTATGCCCCCGAATGCAAAGCCAGCCGGGCGCTGGTGGATGAAAATCTCACCATACTGTATGGCATTCTGGATAAACACTCCCCAGTGCCGGGCAGCGCCGTATGTGAGCGCATCGCCGCTGCGTTGCAGAGCCTTGAATCACTCCCCGCCCTGCGAGAAGGGGTGAATCAACAAACCGTTACCGCCCCGCAGGCGATGGAGCATTACTGTCGCATGCTTCGCCATCTGCTCAGTATCGTGCCGCAGCTCAACGACAGCATTGACGATCCGCATCTGGCGGGGCGTTTTGTTGCCCTGTACAGCCTGATGCAGGGCAAAGAGCTGGCGGGACAAGAGCGGGCGCTGGGGGCCATTGGCTTCACGCAGGGTTTTTTTGATGATGTCACCCGCCAGAGGCTGGTGGATCGCATTGACGGGCAGCAGGCCTGTTTTGAGATCTTTTTAAGCCACAGCCCGGCGGATGTGCAGAGCACCTTTTCCCGGGACTGCCAGCCCGACCGCGAGACGGAGCAACTCCGGCGTGTGGCCTGTACCCGCCAGCCTGCTGCGGATAATGGCGATACGGCGCTGAACTGGTTCGCCCTGCAAACGTCGCGTCTTGAGCACCTGCGCACCCTGGAGGAGATGGTTATCGCCGACCTGATGCTGGCGGTTGATGAGCGTATCCATCATGACCCTCAACATCCGGTAAGTGCCGATGAGAATGACGATCCGCTCGCGCTTTATCCGGACAAACCTTTGCTGCCGCTGGTTCGCCAGCAGGCTCGTGAAATAGAACAGCTTTCCCGCCAGCTCGCGACGCTGCGCGATACGCTGGAAGAGCGCAAGACCATTGATAAAGCCAAAAGCGTGCTGATGACCCACCACAACATGAGTGAGGAACAGGCGTGGACGGCGCTGCGCAAAATGGCGATGGACAAGAACCAGCGCATGGTGGATATCGCCCGCGCGCTGCTTACCGTGAAGCGATTGTGGCAGCTAACCCCTAAGGAGTAGCTGCACAATCAGTGGGCACGTTGTGCCTGATTGAGGTGCGTTTTTGCAGAGCCAGTGGGGCAAAAGCCATAAAAACAAGGCATTAAAACCTGGCATTCGCTTTGCATTATTTCAGTAACCAATTTTGACGGTGCGCCAACGGCGGTGCATCAGTCTTCGGGATAAAGGCGTCCAGCGGTGCTTCGGCACTGTCGGGCGCTTTTTTTTGTCTTTTTTTCAGGAGTGGTCATGGCGGATTTGTCGAGACGGCGTTTTTTGCAGGCCAGCGTGTTGGCGAGCAGTGCAATGTTGTTACCGGGTGTCATGCAGGCCGCGTGGGCGGCAGGCTCGGATAAACCCGAGCAGGAGACGGTGCGCATCGGGTTTATCCCGCTGACCGACTGCGCTCCGGTGGTCATCGCGGCGCTGAAAGGGTTCGATAAAAAGCATGGCATTACCATCGTGCCCACCAAAGAGGCGAGCTGGGCGGCCGTGCGCGACAAGTTAGTCGCGGGGGAGCTGGACGCGGCGCACATTCTTTACGGTCTGCTGTACGGACTGGAACTGGGGATCGCCGGTAAGCCACAGCAGATGGCGAATCTGATGACCCTCAACCAGAACGGCCAGGCGATTACGCTCTCTGCCGATCTGGCAGAGAAGGGGGTTCGCGATCTCGACGGGCTGAAGAAACTGATTGGTCAGCAGGCACCGGGCACGTACACCTTCGCGCATACCTTCCCGACGGGCACGCACGCCATGTGGCTCTACTACTGGCTGGCCAGTGCGGGCATTAACCCGTTTGACGATGTTCGCACCGTGGTGGTACCGCCGCCGCAGATGGTGATGAACATGCGCATTGGCAATATGGTCGGCTTTTGCGTCGGCGAGCCGTGGAATGCCCGGGCCATTAACGATCGCATCGGTTTTACCGCTGCAACGTCGCAGTCTATCTGGGCTGACCACCCGGAAAAAATCCTCGGTACCCGTCGCGACTGGGTGGAGAAAAATCCGCACACCGCGCGGGCGCTGGTGAGCGCAGTACTGGAAGCCGCGCGCTGGATCGACGCTTCACCGGAAAACAAACGTGAAACGGCGCAGATCCTCTCGCGTCGCGCATGGCTGAACACCAAAGAGCAGTACCTCACCGGACGGATGCTGGGTGAGTACGACAACGGGGTGGGCACGCGCTGGCAGGACGCGCATCCGATTCGTTTCTTCAACGAGGGGGCTGTGAGCTACCCGTATCTCTCCGACGGCATGTGGTTCTTAACCCAGTTCCGCCGCTGGGGCTTGCTTAAATCTGCACCGGACTATGTCGAAATTGCCCGGCGTATCAACCAGACGGCGGTCTGGCAGGATGCCGCCACCGCGGTGGGGGGCATTACCACACCGACTTCACCACTACGCAGTAGCACCCTGATGGACGGCACCGTCTGGAACGGTACCGATCCTGAAGGCTATGCCAACCGCTTCGCTATTCACCGTAAAGGGGCCTGATTATGCAGCATCTGCACAGCACGAAAGCAAAACACGAGACGCCGGTGAGTGGCGAGGTGATTACCCTGCCACCGGTTCAGGTTCGCCGTCGTCCTCCGGCGATTGCCCGCCGGATTAACAACGTGCTCCAGCGTATCATTCCGGCGCTGCTGGGGCTGGGGCTGCTGGTGGTGCTCTGGCAACTGGCGGCAATCAACAGCAAAGGCTTTCCGACGCCGCTGAGCACGCTGGATTCTGCCATCACCCTGTTCGCCGATCCGTTTTATCGCGACGGGCCAAACGACATGGGGATCGGCTGGAACGTGCTTGCCTCCCTGCAGCGCGTGGCGGTGGGCTTTGGCCTGGCCGCGTTAGTCGGTATCCCGCTCGGTTTTCTGATTGGCCGTTTCACCTTTTTCTCACGCATGTTCAGCCCGCTGATTGCGCTGCTGCGCCCGGTCAGCCCATTGGCCTGGCTGCCTATCGGCCTGCTGCTGTTCCAGAAAGCAGAGCCTGCTTCCAGCTGGACCATTTTTATCTGTTCGATCTGGCCAATGGTGATTAACACCGCCGAAGGGGTACGCCGTATTCCGCAGGATTACCTCAATGTCGCCCGCGTGTTGCAGCTTTCTGAGTGGACCATTCTGCGTCGGATCCTCTTCCCGGCGGTGCTGCCTGCGGTGTTGACCGGGGTACGTCTTTCCATCGGTATCGCCTGGCTGGTGATTGTCGCCGCCGAAATGCTGACAGGCGGCTTAGGGATCGGTTTCTGGATCTGGAATGAGTGGAACAACCTCAACGTCGAAAACATTCTCATCGCCATCGTCATCATTGGCGTGGTCGGGTTACTGCTGGAGCAGGGGCTGATGCTGATCGCCCGTCGCTTTAGCTGGCAGGAAAAATAAGGTGCGAACATGAAACCAATCATTCAGGTCCAGGCCGTAAGCCAGCGTTTTTCTACCGCCAGCGGTGAATTTCTGGCGCTGCAGAACGTCTCGTTTGATATCCACGAAGGGGAAACCGTGAGCCTGATTGGCCACTCCGGCTGCGGCAAATCAACGTTGCTGAACTTGATCGCCGGGATCACCCTGCCGACGGAAGGGGGACTGATTTGTGACAACCGTGAAATTGCGGGTCCGGGACCGGAGCGTGCGGTGGTCTTTCAGAACCACTCCCTGCTGCCGTGGCTGACCTGTTTCGACAACGTTGCGCTGGCGGTCGATCAGGTGTTCCGCCACACCATGAGCAAGGCGGAGCGTCGTGAGTGGATTGAACACAACCTCGATCGCGTGCAGATGGGGCACGCCCTGCATAAACGCCCGGGGGAGATCTCAGGCGGCATGAAGCAGCGCGTGGGCATTGCCCGTGCGCTGGCGATGAAGCCGAAAGTGTTGCTGATGGATGAACCGTTTGGCGCGCTGGATGCCCTGACGCGTGCCCATCTGCAGGACTCCGTGATGCAAATCCAGCAGGCGCTCAACACCACCATTGTGCTCATCACCCACGACGTGGACGAAGCGGTGCTGCTCTCTGACCGCGTGCTGATGATGACCAACGGCCCGGCGGCGACCGTCGGCGAAATCCTGGAGGTTGACCTGCCGCGTCCGCGTAACCGGGTGCAGCTGGCGGACGACAGCCGCTACCACCACATGCGCCAGCAGATCCTCCATTTCCTCTATGAAAAACAGCCCAAAGCGGCGTAGTGGGGGCACCACGATGCGACTGGTCATTATCGGCAATGGAATGGCAGCAACACGGCTGATTGCCTCGCTGACCGGGCGTGCGCCTGGCCGCTTCGCGATCACCGTGTTGGGTGAGGAGCCTGAGCATGCGTACAACCGCATCCAGCTTTCGCCGGTGCTGGGTGGGGAAAAACGTCCGGAACAGATCCGCCTGCAGGACGATGACTGGTACCGCGAGCGCGGCGTCACGGTGCTCAGGGGGCAAAAGGTGCTCGCCGTGGACGTGGCGAAACGGGAAATCCGTACCGCGCAGACCACGCTGGGGTGGGATGAACTGGTCTTCGCCACCGGGTCGATACCGTTCGTGCCGCCGATCCCCGGGGGCGATGCGCCACACGTCTTTACCTTCCGCCGCCTTGAGGATACGCGAGCCATTGCGCAGATCCCGGGGCCAGCGGTGGTGTTGGGCGGTGGCGTGCTGGGCGTTGAGACGGCAGCGGCGCTGGCACAAACTTGTGACAACGTCACGCTGGTGCATCGCGGACCGTGGTTGATGGAACAACAGCTGGATCGGCAGGCGGGGCTGCTGCTGGAGGCTGCGCTGGCGGAGCGCGGCGTGCGCTGCGAGCTGTCGTCCGGGATCGCGGCAATCGCGCCGGATTCAGTAACGCTGCTCAACGGACGCCAGGTTAGCGCCGCGCGCGTGGTGCTGGCTACCGGCGTACTGCCCAACATCGCCCTGGCAAGCGCCAGCGGTATTCACTGCGCCCGTGGCATTGTGGTCGACCAGCAGATGCAGACCTCCGTCCCGGCTATTAGCGCCATTGGGGAGTGCTGCGAAATCGACGGTCAGACGTTTGGCCTGGTTGCCCCCTGCCTGGCACAGGCGGACATTCTCGCCGCCCGGCTGGCAGGGGACGCCCCAGCGCCTTTTGCCCACACCGACAGCGGGATGCGCCTGAAGGTCACCGGTGTGGAGCTCTTCAGCGCCGGGCGCGTAACGGCGCAACCGGAGGATACGGTCTGGGACGCGTGGGATCCGCTGACCCGTCACTACCGTCGCTTACTGATTCATCGCGGTGCGCTGGCTGGCGTACTGCTGATGGGAGATTGCCGCAGCGCGGCAACATTTACCGATTTACTGGCAACGGCTGCGCCCGCACACGTGGACTGGCTGTTCGATCGATTCACTACGACGCAACCGCAGGTTGCAGGACAGAACGCTATGACAAAACCTACTCTGGTGGTGGTTGGGCACGGTATGGTCGGCCACCATTTTCTTGAAGACTGCGTAAACCGCAATCTGCATCAGCAATACCAGATTGTCGTCTTTGGCGAAGAGCGTTATGCCGCTTACGACCGCGTACATCTCTCAGAGTATTTTGGCGGCCGCAGCGCGGAGTCCCTCTCGCTGGTGGAGGGCGATTTCTTTGCCAGACACGGCATAGAGTTGCGTTTGTCGCAGCAAATTATCGCCATCGATCGCGACGCGCACGTGGTGCGTACCGCCAGCGGTCACGAAATCCACTGGGACAAACTGGTGTTGGCGACCGGCTCATATCCGTTTGTGCCGCCGGTGCCGGGCAACACGCTGCCGGGCTGCTTTGTCTACCGTACGCTGGACGATCTCGATAACATTGCCGCGCATGCGAAGGGCTCCCGACGCGGCGTAGTCATTGGCGGTGGCCTGCTCGGGCTGGAGGCGGCCAACGCCCTCAAACAGCTGGGGCTTGAAACCCACGTGGTGGAATTCGCCCCCAACCTGATGGCGGTACAGCTCGACAACGACGGCGCGGCGATGCTGCGTAAAAAAATAGAAGCGCTCGGCGTCGGGGTTCACACCAGCAAAGCCACCACTGAAATTGCGGCCTCCGACGACGGGCTGGTCCTGCGTTTTGCCGACGGTGAACAGCTGGACACCGATATGGTGGTCTTCTCTGCCGGGATCCGCCCGCAGGATGCGCTGGCGCGCAGCAGCGGCCTGGCGATCGGCGAGCGTGGCGGGATCTGCATTGATACCGCCTGCCAGACCTCAGATAAGGACATCTTCGCCATCGGGGAGTGTGCGCTGTGGGAAGGTAAAATCTTCGGTCTGGTGGCGCCGGGTTACCAGATGGCACGCGTGGCGGCGGCCACGCTGGCGGGTGAGGAGAAGTCCTTCACCGGCGCGGATATGAGCACCAAACTTAAGCTGCTGGGCGTGGACGTGGCCTCGTTTGGGGATGCCCATGGCCGTACGCCGGGGGCATTGAGCTACCAGTGGACCCACGGCCCGCAGCAAATCTATAAAAAAATTGTCGTCAGCTATGACAACAAAACCCTGCTCGGCGGCGTGCTGGTGGGGGATGCCAGCGAATACGCCACGCTGGTGCAGATGATGCTTAACGGAATCAGCCTGCCGAAAGAGCCTGAAACGCTCATCTTGCCAGCCTTCTCCGGTAGCGCGCCAAAAGCGCTGGGGGTGGCGGCGCTGCCGGACAGCGCGCAGATCTGCTCCTGTCATAACGTCAGCAAAGGCGATATCTGCCAGGCAGTAAGCGCCGGTGCGACGGAGATCGGCGCCATCAAGCAGTGCACCAAAGCGGCGACCGGCTGCGGTGGGTGCAGCGCGCTGGTGAAACAGGTGATGGAGTTCCAGCTGGCTGAGCAGGGCGTGGAGGTGAAAAAAGATATCTGTGAGCACTTCCCGTACTCGCGTCAGGAGATATACCACCTGGTGCGCGTCAACCATATTCGTACCTTCGACCAGCTGATTAGCCGCTACGGGCAAGGGCACGGCTGTGAGATCTGTAAACCGCTGGTGGGGTCAGTGCTGGCCTCCTGCTGGAACGAATACCTGCTGAAACCGGCGCATCTGCCGCTGCAGGACACCAACGACCGCTACTTTGCCAATATTCAGAAGGACGGAACGTACTCCATCGTGCCGCGCATGCCCGCCGGGGAAGTAACGGCCGACGGGCTGATTGCTATCGGGCAGATCGCAAAGCGCTACGGGCTGTACAGCAAGATCACTGGCGGCCAGCGTATTGACCTGTTTGGTGCCACGCTGGAGCAGCTGCCGGAGATCTGGCAGGCGCTGGTGGAGGCCGGATTTGAAACCGGGCATGCGTACGGTAAATCCCTGCGTACCGTGAAATCCTGCGTCGGGTCAACCTGGTGCCGCTATGGCGTGCAGGACTCCACCGGCCTTGCGGTCAAACTGGAGCACCGTTACAAGGGGCTGCGCGCGCCGCACAAAATCAAAATGGCGGTGTCCGGCTGTACCCGCGAGTGTGCCGAGGCGCAAAGCAAAGATGTCGGCGTGATCGCCACGGACAAGGGCTGGAATCTCTATCTGTGCGGCAACGGCGGCATGAAGCCGCGACACGCGGATCTCTTCGCCAGCGATCTGGATGAAGAGACGCTGATCCGTACCGTCGACCGTTTTCTGATGTTCTACATTCGCACGGCGGATCGCCTGCAGCGGACCAGCACCTGGATGGACAACCTTGAAGGCGGTCTCGACTATCTGCGGGAGGTGATCCTCGACGATAGCCTCGGTATTGCGCAGGAGCTGGAGCAGGAGATGGCCCGTGTGGTGGAAACGTATCAGTGTGAATGGCAGACCACGCTTAACGATCCGAACCGTCTGGCGCTGTTCCGCACGGCGGTGAACGGTCCGGCGGCGGAAGAGAGTAAACGCTGGCAGGAAATTTGCGGTCTGGATGAGATCCCGGAGCAGGCGGGGATCGGCGCCCGGCTGGGGCGTAAGCCGATCGCGCTGTTCCGTTTTGGCAAATCGGTCTATGCCCTTGACGATCAGGAGCCAGGCAGCGAAGCGAACGTACTGTCACGCGGTATTCTTGGCGATGCGGCGGGTGAGCCGGTGGTCATCTCGCCGCTCTACAAACAGCGTATTCGCCTGCGCGACGGCTGCCAGGTGGATAACGGTGAGCCTGCGGTGCGCGCCTGGCCGGTGAAAATCGAAAACGGCAAGGTGTGGGTGGGGAACGACGCGTTGCTGGTCCGTGCGGAGGCATCATGAATGGAACCCGAACAACGTGCCCGTACTGCGGCGTCGGTTGCGGCGTGGTGGCCCGGGTTGAGGACGACAAGGTCACGGTGCGCGGCGATGAACACCATCCCGCCAGTTTTGGACGGCTGTGCGTCAAAGGCGCGGCGTTAGGTGAAACCACGGGCCTGCAGGGGCGGCTGCTGCACCCGGTGGTGGACGGGCTGGAGGTGGACTGGCCGCAGGCGTTAAGCGCGGCTGGCGAGCGGCTGCGGGCGATTATCGACACCTGGGGGCCGCAGGCGGTGGCGTTTTACGCCTCCGGCCAGCTACTCACCGAGGATTACTACGCTGCCAATAAGCTGATGAAAGGGTTTATCGGCGCGGCGAACATCGATACCAACTCGCGGCTCTGCATGTCGTCGGCGGTAGCAGGCTATAAGCGCGCATTTGGCGAAGATGTGGTGCCGTGCAGCTATGAGGACGTGGAGAACAGCGATCTGGTGGTGCTGGTGGGTTCAAACGCGGCATGGACGCATCCGGTGCTTTATCAGCGGCTGGTTCAGGCGCGGCAAAACAATCCGCAAATGAAAGTGGTGGTGATCGATCCGCGTAAAACCGCCACCTGTGATATCGCCGACCTGCATCTGGCACTCGCGCCCGGCAGTGACGCCGGGCTGTTTGTCGGTTTGCTCAACCTGATCCAGGGTACCGACGACTGGCCGATTGCCCGCGTGGCCGGGTTTTGTGGTCTTGATGCACAGGAGATTGCCACGTTTTACGACTGGTTCCTCACGGCGCCGCGTGCCATTACGCTCTACACCATGGGGATCAACCAGTCTTCCAGCGGCAGCGACAAGTGCAACGCCATCATTAACGTCCATCTTGCCAGCGGGAAATTTGCCCGTCAGGGCTGCGGGCCGTTTTCGCTGACCGGCCAGCCAAACGCGATGGGGGGACGGGAAGTGGGGGGACTCGCGAATCAGCTGGCGGCGCATATGAACTTCGAGCCGGACGATCTCTCGCGGGTGGCACGTTTCTGGGGAACCGAACGGCTGGCGCAAACGCCGGGCCTGATGGCCGTTGATCTGTTTGACGCCATTGCCCGCGGTGAGGTAAAGGCGGTATGGATCATGGGCACCAATCCGGCTGTCTCGCTGCCGGACAGTCACGCGGTATGCCAGGCGCTGGCGAACTGTCCGCTGGTCATTGTCTCTGAGGTGATGCAGGAGACTGACACCAGCCGCTACGCCCATATTCGTTTCCCGGCGCTGGGCTGGGGAGAGAAAAACGGTACGGTCACCAACTCCGAACGGCGGATTTCGCGCCAGCGCGCCTTTCTGGCTGCCCCGGGCCAGGCAAAACCGGACTGGTGGATTGTTGCCCAGGTGGCGAAACAGCTGGGCTATGGTGAGGCCTTTGCCTGGGAACATCCGCAGGAGATTTTTTGTGAACATGCGGCACTGTCGGCGTTTGAGAATGACGGGGCACGGGCGTTTAATCTGCATGCGCTGGCGGGGCTTACCCATGAGGCCTGGGATCAGCTTGAGCCTTATCAGTGGGCGGCGGGCGATTTTCCCCACCGGAATGTGGTGCCCGTTGACCCGCGTCCGCACGGCGCGGCGCCAGATGCGTTATATCCGTTGCTGCTGAATACCGGACGCATCCGCGATCAATGGCATACCATGACCCGTACGGGATATGTTTCCGGGCTGATGCAGCATATCTCTGAGCCCTGCGTTGAGATCTGCGCTGCAGATGCCGCGCGTTTCGCCCTTTGCGACGGGCAACTGGCACGGATCAGCTCTCCGCGTGGAGTGATGGTGGCAAAAGTACGTATCAACGATGGACAAAGGGAGGGTGAAGTATTCGCGCCCATGCACTGGAATGCGCAGTTTGCCCGTCAGGGAAAGGTCAATACGCTGGTGGAGGGGCGCTGCGATCCGCAGTCTGGCCAGCCGGAGAGTAAACAGACCGCCGTCAGGATCATGCCATGGCAGCCTGAATGGCAGGGAGAGCTGTATGCCCGTGTGCTGCCGGAACTGCCGCCTTCGGTACACCGGTGGCGCAAAGCATCACGCCTGACGGTGGCGGCTGACGAACCGTTGATGCCGTGGGTGAAAGAGTATGCTGAACAGCAGGGCTGGCAGCTGCAACTTGCCCGGACGGATGCGCGCAGCAGCGTACTGGCATGGCATAACGGCGAGCTGATGCTCGGATTCTGGGAAGGGACTACGTTGCCAGCGCTGGCGCATGCGACTATTGAAGAGGCTTTTCGTCGGGCTCCAGAGACGCTTGCGGAGCGGCATGCGCTCCTGAACGGCGCGGGCGCGGGGGAGAGTGTCGATCCGGGACGCATTATCTGTAGCTGTTACTGCGTCGGGGAAAATGCGATACGGGAGGCGATTGTCGGCGGGTGCGATTCCGTTGCAGCGCTGGGGGCGAAACTACGATGTGGCACCAACTGCGGCTCCTGCGTGCCGGAGCTGAAAGGGCTGTTTGGATAATGGTCTAAGAGTGTCGGGTAAGGCGACAATAATGTTCAGGATATTCCTGAAATTTGCGCTAAGACTGCATTTCACAGCTTATCGCGTTAACATTAAAAGCGTTGCCTCATAAACACAGGTTCTTATTTACGACGTTGATGGCTGTATCGTCCCGCATTCGCTTTCTGTTATTACTCCCACTTCTTACGGCGGGTGCCGTTCACGGTGCCCCGAATTCCTTTATGCATCAGGCAGAAAACCCCTTTGATAACAACGGGGACAGTTTGCCCGATCTCGGCATGGCGACGCCAACAGACGAGGGGGAAAAGCACCTGGCCGAAATGGCAAAAGCCTTTGGCGAAGCCAGTATGACCGATAACGGCCTCACCACCGGCGAGCAGGCGCGTCAGTTTGCGTTTGGTAAGGTGCGTGACGCGGTGAGCGGCGAGGTGAATCAGCAGATTGAGTCCTGGCTCTCGCCCTGGGGCAACGCCAGCGTCAATTTACTGGTGGATGACGAGGGGAACTTTAACGGCAGCAGCGGGAGCTGGTTCATCCCCTGGAATGATAACAACCGTTACCTGAGCTGGAGCCAGCTGGGGCTGACGCAGCAGAGTGACGGCCTGGTGAGCAATGCCGGCATCGGTCAGCGCTGGGTTGCCGGAAAATGGCTGCTCGGCTACAACACCTTTTACGATAATATGCTTGATGAAAACCTGCAGCGTGCCGGGCTGGGTGCGGAGGCGTGGGGCGAGAATCTGCGTCTGTCTGCCAATTACTATCAACCGCTGGCCAGCTGGCGCGAGAGTTCGGACGTGCAGGAGCAGCGCATGGCGCGTGGCTATGACGTGACCGCTAAAGCCTGGCTGCCGTGGTTTCATCATTTCAACACCAGCGTCAGCTTTGAGCAGTACTTTGGTGACAACGTTGACCTGTTCAACAGTGGAACCGGCTATCACAACCCGGTGGCGGTCAACCTGGGGCTTAACTATACGCCTGTTCCGCTGGTCACCCTGACGGCGGCGCATAAGCAGGGGGAGAGCGGTGCGAGTCAGAACAACCTCGGGCTTAAGCTCAACTACCGCTTTGGTGTGCCCCTTGCCAAGCAGCTTTCTGCCAGCGAAGTTGCCGCCACGCGCTCCCTGCGCGGCAGTCGCTATGATTCACCGGAGCGGGATAATCTGCCGGTAATGGAGTTCCGCCAGCGCAAAACGCTCTCCGTCTGGCTGGCGACCCCGCCGTGGGATCTGAAAGGGGGCGAGACCGTGATGCTCAAGCTTCAGGTACGCAGCACTCACGGTATTCGGCAGATCCACTGGCAGGGCGATACCCAGGCATTGAGCCTGACTGCGCCTGCCAACACGCACAGCAGCGATGGCTGGAGTGTGATTATGCCTGCCTGGGATGACAGTGACGGGGCGAAGAACCGCTGGCACCTGTCGGCGGTGGTTGAAGATGAAAAAGGACAGCGCGTCTCATCCAATGAGATCACGCTTACCGTGGTTCAGCCGCTTGTCGCGTTACCTGACGA
Source organism: Enterobacter cloacae complex sp. IR5384 (assembly GCF_049237265.1). Classification (NCBI taxonomy): domain Bacteria; kingdom Pseudomonadati; phylum Pseudomonadota; class Gammaproteobacteria; order Enterobacterales; family Enterobacteriaceae; genus Enterobacter; species Enterobacter cloacae complex sp. IR5384. The sequence goes on from NZ_JBMKHJ010000006.1 coordinate 129,494, forward strand.
TGACCCGCGCTGGAAGTTACTCCCGGATGAGTAATCCTCAGAAAATGCGTTCCTGATGCACCCACACGGCGGCTTCAACGCGGGATTTTAACTTCATCTTCTTCAGCATATGTTTCACATGCACCTTGACCGTGCTTTCGGTGATATCCAGACGACGGGCGATCATTTTGTTCGGCAGACCCTGGGCAATCAGCTTCAGAATATCGCGCTCGCGCGGGGTTAACTGGCTGACGTCGCGGTCGGAGGTGGCGCGGTTTGCCCGCAGGCTGGCGGCCAGCACCGGGGTTAACGCCTCGCTCAGTACCATTTCGCCTGCGGCAGCCTGTTGCAGGGCCTTGAGCAGATCTTCCGGCTCCATGTCTTTCAGCAGGTAGCCGTCTGCACCGCGTTTTAACGCCGTGACCACATCTTCTTCATGGTTTGAGACGCTGAAGACCACCACGCGTCCCGACAGCGATTTTTCACGCAGCTTATCGAGCGTCTCCAGACCGTTCATGGCTGGCATGTTCAGATCGAGCAGGATCAAATCAGGATCAAGCGATTCGGCAAGTTCAATGCCCTGTTCACCGTTGCTGGCTTCGCCAACGACGGTGATATCAGGTGCCATGCTGACCAGCTGTTTTACGCCAGTACGCAGCATCGGATGATCGTCAATCAACAGGATGGATGCCGGTTCCTGATTAGTCATGGGTTTCTCCCTGGATAGTTGTGAGGGGTTTTTCGGGGATAAAGGTGACAACCACTTCTGTGCCACCTGTTTCTCGCCGACGAACCTGGCAATCACCGCGCAGGCTTTGGGCGCGGTCTCGCATGATAATTAAACCGTAATGGTTTGTCCGTTCGGCATTTTCCGGCACGCCGCGGCCGTTGTCATGAACCGTGAGCTTCACCTGATTATCGTGCTGGCTAACGGTAACGGTGACCGCCGTCGCGTCAGCGTGTTTTAGCACGTTGCTCAGCGCTTCGCGGGCGATCTGCAGTAAATGAATGGCCTGATGAGAAGGCACAAAACGAGGCGGTAACTGGTAATCGAGCTTCACCGGGAACCCCAGTCGGGCGCTAAATTCCTGGCAGCTTGCTTCCAGCGCCGGGCGCAGGCCGGGCTCGGTGAGCTGCAGGCGGAAGGTGGTCAGCAGTTCGCGAAGCTGTACCCAGGAGGTGTTCAGCTCGTTGCGGATCTGGCTCAGCAGCGCTTTGTTGCTTTCCGGCATTTCTGCGGCCTGCATTTGCAGACAGCTGACCTGCATTTTCATACAGGAGAGCGACTGGGCGATAGAGTCGTGGAGTTCGCGGGCGATGGTGGCGCGCTCTTCAATCACGATCAGCTGCTGCTGTTTCTCCTGATGGCGGTCTAGGGCCAGCGTGGCCGTCAGCTGTTCAACCAGCGTATCCACCAGTTGCTGGTGGTCGTGGCTCAGATGACGCCCGGCGGGCAGGGTCGCCAGCAGAATACCGTACTGGTTGTGGCTGTCTGTCAGCCGCCATTTTAGCGTCGTGCCGCTGGTGGTCAGCGGCGGTAAGCCGCGTGGGCACAGGTGGCAGCCTTTGTCATCGCAGGTCATGTCTGACTGACAGGTAAACTCCTGGTGATTTTCTTCATCTTCCATGTCGTACACCCGAAGCTCCAGGTCGTGCAGCAGGGTCAGATTCTGCAGGCCATTCAGGACCGGGGAGAGACGTTCGCACAGCGGCACCTGCATATGCAGGCGGCGATTAGCCTGCCACAGGAACGAGAGGATCTCGTTTTTCTGCTCCAGCCCCGCGGTTTTCTCCTGTACGCGTTTTTCCAGCACCGCATAACTCTCGGCGAGTTCATCTGACATGGTGTTGAGCGCCTGGCCCAGCATCGCCATTTCGTTACGTCCGCTGATGTGGGTGCGCTGGGTAAAATCCCGGGCAGTCACCGCGCGGGCCATCGCCAGCAGTTGCTTCCAGGGATTAAGCAGCCGGGCGCGCAGCCAGACAATGGTGAAAATCAGCAGCAGCCCCATAAACAGCGCCATCGCCCGGTGGATCATCACCACCCGGTCGATGCGTAATTCGGTGGTTTGATCGAAAGAAGAGACCAGGGTATCAATGCGGGAAACGAACCCGGCGACATCATGAGCAACGGTATCAGGATTTTTCGCCTGCTTTAACCCCGGCTCCAGCTGAGTGTGCCAGTAGCCCTGAAGGGCTTTAAGCTGGGATTCCTGACCGGCACGAATCGCGGCACTTTCCAGTTCGGTGCTGAAAGCGGTATGTTCCATATCGTCCAGCAGCTTCTGATCGTCCTGGGTTAACGGCACCGATGCCAGTAGACGATAACTCTGCATGCGTAGTGAGCCTGCCTCGTTGATGGCATGGGCATTACCCTGTACACCCTGTACCAGCCAGCCGGAAATCGCCATGCCGGTCACGCCGATGGCGGTGGACAGCAAAACGATCAGGGCGACCTGATTGACGAGTGTTAGCGGAGATAAACATCTTTTTAACATAGAGTTGCCGGGCTCCTGACGTGGCCTGCTTGCAGGAATGGCGTTATTCTGGTGCATACCCTGGAGTATACCCATACCAATAAAGGATTACCTCTAAATTGCCAATGGGGTAAGGCTCAGGGGGAGGAATGGACAGCGAGACGTCAGTCCTGTGAAAAACCACGTCTTTTTTACCGTTTTACTCTACTCACTAAGGATGATGGCTTTTTTTTCGCCGCAAATCCTCCCACTTTTCCTTTGATTTATATCAACTTACCGCCGCCCTAAAACCCTAATGTTTGCAGCATCATTCGAGAATCAGAGGTGTCTATGAGTCACACATCCGCTCCCGAAAGGGAAAATGGTGCCGTTATAACTGACTGGCGTCCGGAAGATCCGGCGTTCTGGCAGCAGCGCGGCCACCGTGTCGCAAGCCGAAATCTGTGGATTTCCGTTCCATGTTTATTGTTAGCGTTTTGCGTATGGATGTTGTTCAGCGCGGTAGCGGTGAACCTGCCTAAGGTCGGATTTACCTTTACCACCGATCAGCTGTTTATGCTGACCGCGCTGCCGTCGCTGTCGGGAGCCTTGCTGCGCGTGCCTTACGCGTTCATGGTGCCGGTTTTTGGCGGCCGTCGCTGGACGGCGTTCAGTACCGGTATCATGATCGTGCCTTGCGTGTGGCTCGGTTTTGCGGTGCAGGACACCTCCACGCCGTTTAGCGTGTTCGTGATCATCTCTCTGCTCTGCGGTTTTGCGGGCGCAAACTTTGCGTCCAGCATGGCAAACATCAGCTTCTTCTTCCCGAAAGCGAAGCAGGGTGGTGCGCTGGGGATTAACGGCGGCCTGGGTAACATGGGCGTCAGCGTAATGCAGCTGATTGCACCGCTGGCGATCTCCGTCTCTATCTTCGCGGCGTTTGGCGGCGGTGGGGTGACGCAGGCAGATGGCTCTTCCCTCTATCTGCAAAACGCGGCCTGGATCTGGGTACCGTTCCTGGTGGTCTTTACCCTTGCGGCCTGGTTCTTTATGAATGACCTGTCTGCATCGAAGGCATCCCTGAGCGAGCAGTTGCCGGTGCTGAAGCGCGGCCACCTGTGGGTGATGGCGCTGCTCTATCTGGCGACCTTCGGCTCGTTCATTGGTTTCTCTGCGGGCTTTGCCATGCTGTCGAAAACCCAGTTCCCGGAAGTGCAAATTCTGCAGTTCGCCTTCTTCGGACCGTTTATTGGCGCGCTGGCGCGTTCGCTGGGCGGCATGGTCTCTGACCGTCTGGGCGGGACCCGCGTGACGCTGATTAACTTCGTTGTGATGGCTGTCTTCTGTGCGCTGCTGTTCCTGACCCTGCCAGCCGACGGACAGGGCGGTAACTTCATCGCCTTCTTCGGCGTGTTTATGGTGCTGTTCCTGACGGCCGGGCTGGGAAGTGCTTCTACCTTCCAGATGATCTCCGTCATCTTCCGTAAGCTGACCATGGACCGCGTGAAAGCGCAGGGCGGTAGCGAAGAGCAGGCCATGCGCGAAGCGGCAACGGATACAGCGGCAGCGCTGGGCTTTATCTCCGCGATTGGCGCTATCGGTGGCTTCTTTATTCCAAAAGCGTTCGGGATCTCGCTGGACCTGACCGGCTCTCCGGCAGGAGCAATGAAAGTATTCCTCGTTTTCTATATCGCCTGTGTCGCCATCACGTGGCTGGTATATGGCCGTAATTCCAAGAAAAATAAGTAAGTTTGATTATCCGTTTACGCGACCTTCGGGTCGCGTTTTTTTGTTTCCTCAGTAGTTACAACATACTCCTGGCTTTTCTAACGTCCCGCCCGCAGGTAACTCTGTGATCGCCATCGCTTTTCAGCCGAGCCTACCCCTTAATACCCGAGATGTTAAAAACAGGCGGACTTATTGTACGATAAATAAAAAATACCCTTTAAAATCATTGAGATATAAAAATAAAAATTCTACCGCTTTGGTGGTATTCGTTATAACACCTCACTTCATAGTCCCCCTCCGTCTTGATCGTTATCAATTCTCCCTCTCTTACAGGACGTTACCTTCGCTGCAAATCAGCAATGTCGATTTAGAGAGCCACAGGCTCCACACAGGAGATACCCGATGAGCAAATTTTTGGACCGGTTTCGCTACTTCAAACAGAAGGGTGAAACTTTTGCCGATGGGCACGGCCAGGTTCTGGATACCAACCGGGACTGGGAAGACGGTTACCGCCAGCGCTGGCAGCATGACAAAGTCGTCCGTTCAACCCACGGTGTAAACTGCACTGGCTCGTGTAGCTGGAAGATTTTCGTTAAAAACGGTCTGGTGACCTGGGAAATGCAGCAGACCGACTATCCGCGCACCCGCCCGGATATGCCGAACCATGAACCACGTGGCTGCCCGCGTGGTGCCAGCTACTCCTGGTATCTCTACAGTGCGAACCGTCTTAAATATCCTCTGATGCGCAAGCGCCTGATGAAAATGTGGCGTGAAGCCAAGGTGCAGCACAGCGATCCGGTAGAGGCGTGGGCATCCATCATCGAAGACGCCGACAAAGCGAAAAGCTTCAAGCAGGCGCGTGGCCGCGGTGGTTTTGTTCGCTCCTCCTGGAAAGAGGTGAATGAGCTGATTGCCGCCTCTAACGTCTATACCGTCAAAACTTACGGTCCTGACCGCGTGGCAGGCTTCTCGCCGATCCCGGCGATGTCGATGGTCTCTTACGCCTCTGGCGCGCGCTATCTTTCCCTGATTGGGGGAACCTGTCTGAGCTTCTACGACTGGTACTGCGACCTGCCGCCAGCGTCTCCACAGACCTGGGGTGAGCAGACCGACGTGCCGGAGTCCGCCGACTGGTATAACTCCAGCTACATTATCGCCTGGGGCTCCAACGTACCGCAGACCCGTACCCCGGATGCCCACTTCTTTACAGAAGTGCGTTACAAAGGCACCAAAACCGTTGCGGTGACCCCGGACTACGCCGAAATTGCCAAGCTGTGTGACCTGTGGCTGGCGCCTAAACAGGGTACTGACTCCGCGATGGCGCTGGCGATGGGCCACGTCATGCTGCGTGAATTCCACCTCGATAAACCAAGCCAGTACTTCACCGATTACGTGCGTCGTTATACCGACATGCCAATGCTGGTGATGCTGGAAGAGCGTGACGGCTACTACGCAGCAGGCCGTACGCTGCGTGCGGCGGATCTGGTGGACGCGCTGGGCCAGGAAAACAACCCTGAGTGGAAAACCGTCGCGTATAACAGCAACGGTGAGCTGGTGGTGCCAAACGGTTCAATCGGCTTCCGCTGGGGTGAGAAGGGCAAATGGAACCTTGAACAACGTAACGGTACAACCGGCGAAGAGACCGAGCTGCGCCTGAGCATGCTGGGCAGCCAGGATGAGATCGCAGAAGTGGGCTTCCCGTACTTCGGCGGTGAAGGTTCTGAGCACTTCAACAAGGTTGAGCTACAGAACGTCCTGATGCATAAACTGCCGGTGAAACGCCTGCAGCTGGCCGACGGCTCTAGCGCCCTGGTGACCACCGTGTATGACCTGACGCTGGCCAACTACGGCCTGGAGCGCGGTCTGAACGATGAAAACTGCGCGACCAGCTATGACGATGTGAAGGCGTACACCCCAGCCTGGGCGGAGCAGATCACCGGCGTACCGCGTGCGCAGATCACTCGTATCGCCCGTGAATTCGCAGAAAACGCTGACAAAACCCACGGTCGTTCAATGATTATTGTCGGTGCCGGTCTGAACCACTGGTATCACCTCGATATGAACTACCGTGGCCTGATCAATATGCTGATCTTCTGCGGCTGTGTCGGTCAGAGCGGTGGCGGCTGGGCGCACTACGTGGGCCAGGAAAAACTGCGTCCGCAGACCGGCTGGCAGCCGCTGGCGTTTGCCCTTGACTGGCAGCGTCCGGCGCGTCATATGAACAGCACTTCCTACTTCTATAACCACTCCAGCCAGTGGCGCTATGAGACGGTTACCGCGCAGGAGCTGCTATCACCGATGGCAGATAAATCCCGCTACAGCGGTCATCTGATCGACTTTAACGTCCGCGCTGAACGCATGGGCTGGTTGCCGTCCGCGCCTCAGCTGGGCACTAACCCGCTGCGTATTGCAGAAGAGGCGAAGAAGGCAGGGATGTCGCCGGTGGATTACACCGTTAAGTCTCTGAAAGACGGTTCAATCCGTTTTGCGGCCGAGCAGCCGGAAAACGGTAAAAACCATCCGCGTAACCTGTTTATCTGGCGTTCCAACCTGCTGGGCTCGTCCGGTAAAGGCCACGAGTACATGCTGAAATACCTGCTCGGTACCGAAAACGGTATCCAGGGTAAAGATCTCGGCAAGCAGGGCGGCGTGAAGCCGGAAGAGGTGGAGTGGAAAGACAACGGTCTCGACGGCAAGCTGGATCTGGTGGTGACTCTCGACTTCCGTCTCTCCAGCACCTGCCTGTACTCCGATATCGTGCTGCCTACCGCCACCTGGTACGAAAAAGACGACATGAATACCTCGGATATGCATCCGTTTATTCATCCGCTGTCTGCGGCCGTTGATCCGGCGTGGGAATCAAAAAGCGACTGGGATATCTACAAAGACATCGCGAAGAAGTTCTCTGAAGTCTGCGTAGGGCACCTGGGCAAAGAGACCGACGTGGTGACGCTGCCTATCCAGCACGACTCAGCTGCCGAACTGGCGCAGCCGCTGGACGTGAAGGACTGGAAAAAAGGTGAATGTGACCTGATCCCGGGCGTAACGGCACCGCACATTATTCCGGTGGAACGTGACTACCCGGCGACCTACGAGCGCTTTACCTCTATCGGCCCGCTGATGGAGAAAATCGGCAACGGCGGGAAAGGGATTGCCTGGAACACCCAGAGCGAAATGGATCTGCTGCGCAAGCTCAATTACACCAAAGCGGACGGCCCGGCCAAAGGCCAGCCAATGCTGAATACGGCGATTGATGCGGCAGAAATGATCCTGACCCTGGCACCGGAAACCAACGGCCAGGTTGCCGTGAAGGCCTGGAAAGCGCTGAGTGAATTCACCGGCCGCGACCATACGCATCTGGCGCTCAACAAAGAAGACGAAAAAATCCGCTTCCGCGATATTCAGGCGCAGCCGCGCAAAATTATCTCCAGCCCGACCTGGTCTGGCCTGGAAGATGAACATGTCTCTTATAACGCCGGGTATACCAACGTTCACGAGCTGATCCCATGGCGTACTCTGTCCGGTCGTCAGTCGCTGTATCAGGATCACCAGTGGATGCGTGACTTCGGTGAAAGCCTGCTGGTTTACCGTCCACCAATCGACACCCGCTCCGTGAAAGCGGTGATGGGCGCGAAATCGAACGGCAACCCGGAGAAGGCGCTGAACTTCCTGACGCCGCACCAGAAGTGGGGGATCCACTCTACTTATAGCGACAACCTGCTGATGCTGACCTTGTCCCGCGGTGGTCCGATTGTGTGGATGAGTGAAGCGGACGCCAAAGATCTGGGTATTGAAGATAACGACTGGATCGAAGTGTTCAACAGCAACGGCGCCCTGACGGCGCGTGCGGTGGTGAGCCAGCGCGTACCGGCCGGGATGACCATGATGTACCACGCGCAGGAACGTATCGTGAACCTGCCGGGTTCAGAGATCACCGAGCAGCGCGGCGGTATTCACAACTCCGTGACCCGTATTACGCCGAAGCCGACCCACATGATCGGTGGCTATGCACAGCTGGCCTACGGCTTTAACTACTACGGTACGGTAGGTTCTAACCGCGATGAGTTCGTGGTGGTACGTAAGATGAAAAATATTAACTGGTTAGATGGCGAAGGTAATGACCAGGTACAGGAGAGCGTAAAATGAAAATTCGTTCACAAGTCGGCATGGTGCTGAATCTGGATAAATGCATCGGCTGTCATACCTGCTCAGTCACCTGTAAGAACGTCTGGACCAGCCGTGAAGGGATGGAATACGCCTGGTTCAACAACGTGGAAAGTAAGCCGGGTACCGGCTTCCCGACCGACTGGGAAAACCAGGAGAAGTGGAAGGGTGGCTGGATCCGTAAAATCAACGGTAAGCTGCAGCCGCGCATGGGTAACCGTGCGATGCTGCTGGGTAAAATCTTCGCCAACCCGCATCTGCCGGGTATCGAAGATTATTACGAGCCGTTTGACTATGACTACCAGAACCTGCATAACGCGCCGGAAAGTAAGCACCAGCCGATCGCCCGTCCTCGCTCGCTGATCACCGGTCAGCGCATGGACAAAATTACCAGCGGTCCAAACTGGGAAGAAATTCTGGGCGGCGAGTTCGAAAAACGCGCCAAAGACCAGAACTTCGAGAACATGCAGAAGGCGATGTACGGCCAGTTTGAAAACACCTTCATGATGTACCTGCCGCGTCTGTGTGAGCACTGCCTCAACCCGGCGTGCGTGGCGACCTGCCCGAGCGGTGCCATCTACAAGCGTGAAGAAGACGGCATCGTGCTGATCGACCAGGACAAGTGCCGCGGCTGGCGTATGTGCATCACCGGCTGCCCGTACAAAAAAATCTACTTCAACTGGAAGAGCGGTAAGTCTGAGAAGTGCATCTTCTGTTACCCGCGTATCGAAGCCGGTATGCCGACCGTCTGCTCCGAGAGCTGCGTAGGCCGTATTCGTTACCTCGGCGTGCTGCTGTATGACGCGGACGCGATTGAAAATGCCGCGAGCACCGAGAACGAGAAAGATCTGTACCAGCGTCAGCTGGACGTGTTCCTTGACCCGAACGATCCGAAAGTGATTGAGCAGGCGCTGAAAGACGGCATTCCGCAGAGCGTAATCGACGCGGCGCAGCAGTCTCCGGTATACAAAATGGCGATGGACTGGAAGCTGGCCCTGCCGCTGCACCCGGAATACCGCACGCTGCCGATGGTCTGGTACGTACCGCCTCTGTCGCCGATTCAGTCAGCCGCGGATGCAGGCGAGCTGGGCAGCAACGGCATTCTGCCGGACGTGGAGAGCCTGCGTATCCCGGTTCAGTACCTGGCAAACCTGCTGACCGCAGGCGATACCCAGCCGGTACTGCTGGCGCTGAAACGTATGCTGGCGATGCGCCACTTCAAACGTGCGGAAACCGTGGACGGCGTGACCGACACCCGTGCGCTGGAAGAGGTCGGCCTGACCGAAGCGCAGGCGCAGGAGATGTACCGCTACCTGGCCATTGCCAACTACGAAGATCGTTTCGTGGTACCAAGCAGCCACCGTGAACTGGCCCGCGAAGCCTTCCCGGAGAAAAACGGTTGTGGCTTTAGCTTTGGCGACGGTTGCCACGGGTCTGACAGCAAATTCAACCTGTTCAACAGCCGCCGCATCGATGCCATGGATGTGACCAGCAAAACGGAGCCGCACCCATGATTGAACTCGTGATTGTTTCGCGTCTGCTGGAGTACCCGGATGCTGCGCTGGCGCAGCATCAGCAGGAACTCTTTGATGCGCTCGCGTCCTCTGAAAACCTGGATAAAGAAGATGCCCAGACACTGGGCGTTTTCCTCCGCGACCTGTTAGCGCGCGATCTTCTCGATGCGCAGGCGGATTACAGCCAGCTGTTTGATCGCGGTCGCGCAACCTCGCTGCTGCTGTTTGAACACGTTCACGGTGAATCCCGCGATCGGGGGCAGGCGATGGTGGACCTGATGGCCCAGTACGAGCAGCACGGCCTGCAGCTCGACAGCCGCGAGCTGCCGGATCATCTGCCGCTGTACCTGGAGTATCTGGCGCAGTTGCCAAAAGAAGAAGCGCTGGGTGGTCTGCAGGACATCGCGCCGATTCTGGCGTTGCTCAGCGCCCGTCTTCAGCAGCGCGAGAGCCGCTATGCGGTGCTGTTTGGGGTGCTGGTGAAGCTGGCGAATGCCTCGGTCGACAGTGAAAAAGTGGCGGAGAAAATTGCGGACGAAGCCCGCGACGACACGCCACAGGCGCTGGATGCGGTCTGGGAAGAAGAGCAGGTGAAATTCTTTGCTGACCAGAGCTGCGGCGAATCTGAAATTTCGGCTCACCAGCGTCGTTTTGCCGGCGCGGTTGCCCCGCAATATTTGAATATCTCTAACGGAGGACGGCACTAATGCACTTCCTGAATATGTTCTTCTTTGACATTTACCCGTATATCGCGGGCACCGTGTTCCTGGTGGGAAGCTGGCTGCGTTATGACTATGGCCAGTACACCTGGCGTGCTGCCTCCAGCCAGATGCTGGATCGTAAAGGGATGCACGTTGCGTCTAACCTGTTCCACATCGGTATTCTGGGGATTTTTGCCGGTCACTTCCTGGGAATGCTGACGCCACACTGGATGTATGAAGCGTGGCTGCCCATCGAAGTGAAGCAGAAGATGGCGATGATCGCCGGTGGCGCTTGCGGCGTGATGACCCTGGTGGGTGGTCTGCTGCTGCTGAAACGCCGTCTGTTCAGTCCGCGCGTGCGGGCTACCACTACCACGGCGGATATCCTGATCCTCTCTCTGCTGATGGTTCAGTGCGCACTGGGTCTGCTGACCATTCCATTCTCGGCGCAGCATATGGACGGCAGCGAGATGATGAAGCTGGTGGGATGGGCGCAGTCCGTAGTGACCTTCCACGGTGGTGCATCTGAACATCTGGACGGGGTGGCGTTTATCTTCCGCCTGCACCTGGTGTTGGGTATGACCCTGTTTGTGCTGTTCCCGTTCTCTCGTCTGGTGCACATCTGGAGCGCGCCGGTGGAGTACCTGACGCGCAAATACCAGATTGTGCGTGCCCGTCGCTAATTTGTCATTTTGATACTAACCCCGCATTCGCGGGGTTTTTTTCGCCCCAGCCCAGATTATTGCCTGCCGCAGCAAACAGGATCAGCGCGCCGCCCGCCAGTTGGGTAATATCCAGCGAATGCCCGAAGACCACATTATCGACAACGATGGCTACTACCGGATAGATAAAGGACAATGAACCGGTAATGGGCGTCGGAAGTTTTTGGATGGCGCTATACAGCAGCTGATACATGATACCGGTATGGACAATGCCCAGCGTCAGTAAAATTGGCCACGGAAAATCAGCGGACAAGGCGGGCATACGGGCAAACGGCAGTAGCATTACCACGCCTGTCAGCACCTGAATAAACGCTATATGCTGTGGCGCGATGGATTTCAGTTTGCGGGCAATAATCGCCGTCAACGCATAGAAGAACGCCGCACCCAGTGCCAGACCGATCCCCGCGAGCCAGGCTGAGCCATGGGAACCGGACAGTTCACCTGAGAGCAAAATTATCACCCCGCCGAAGGCAAGAAACAGCCAGCCCCATTTGACCAGACTGACGCGTTCGCCTAATAACATACCCATCATCACCAGCATAAAGGGCTGAGTGTTATAAACCACAGTGGAAAGGCCAATCGAAATACGTTCATAGGCAGCGAACAGCAGCAGCCAGTTCACCACTAATGCTACCCCGCCGAGAATAGCCAGCAGCAGAGAGGTGCGGGTGAGGGGACTAAAGGGCTTTTGGCTCATTCGAATGAAAATGAACAGTGCGATTGCGCCGATCAGACAGCGCCAGAAAACCACTTCTGACACTGGCAGTCCGGAGAGTAAAACAAACGCGCCAATCGAGCCGGAAATTAACATCGCCAGGCTCATTTGCCAGACGCCTTTATGTAAGTCACGCATCATTCACCTCCTGGTTGATGACGCTATTGTCGAAAATTGCTGTCGGGTTTTACAGGGTTGAGATAAGGTTAAATACGCGAATGGCTTTTTAAAATTAGGTGAAAACGATGGAATACCTTCTCGATGATATCGATCGGCAAATTTTGGCTTGTCTGGTCGAGGATGCGCGTATGTCGCTGAAGGTGCTCAGCGGCCGTATCGGTCTGACTTCGCCCAGCACGGCAGAACGCCTGAAAAGGCTGGAAGAGCGTGGAGTGATTCAGGGTTACGGTGCGCGGGTCAATCTGGCGGCGTTAGGTTATACGCTGCAGGCGCTGGTGCGGGTTCGCCCGTTGCCTGGACTGTTACATAAAGTGGATAAATACATCCAGGCGATGCCGGAGTGCATTGAAAGCGACAAAGTGACCGGTGAAGACTGTTTTGTCATCCGGCTGGTGGTGCGGTCGATTGAAGAACTGGATGTGTTGCTGGACGGGCTGGCGGAGCATGCCCAGTGTAATACGTCGATTGTGAAGAGCTCACCGGTGAAGCGACGCTTGCCGCCGATGTAGCCGTCTGTCGCCGGGTGGCGGCTACGCCTTACCCGGCCTACGAAAGTTTGCTCGGTTAGGTTTTATTATGATTTTTGGAATTAATGGTGGTGGGGGAAGGATTCGAACCTTCGAAGTCGATGACGGCAGATTTACAGTCTGCTCCCTTTGGCCGCTCGGGAACCCCACCACGGGGTAATGCTTGTACTGGCCTGCTTCCTGCTGGAAGCGGGGCGCATCATATCAAATGACACGCCCCTGTAAAGCGTTACCACAAGAAAAATAAACTGGTTGCCTGATTTTTACCCGCAAAGCTGTAAAGCTAACCAATTCATTTCACTGTCGATTAAAGAATGATCGTTCTGTTACCGTAAACGAATACGCGCTGCGCCAGCACCTGATAGAGTGCGCGGCTCAGAACGTTCTTCTCAACATCGCGTCCGGCACGCATCATGTCTTCCGCCGTGTAGGTGTGATCCACATGAATCACGTCCTGCATGATGATTGGGCCTTCATCCAGATTGTCATTCACGTAATGCGCCGTTGCGCCGATGATCTTCACGCCGCGTTCATAGGCCTGGTGGTAGGGGCGTGCGCCAATAAAGGCGGGCAGGAAGGAGTGGTGAATGTTAATAATTTTGTTCGGGAAACGCGCCACGAAGGAGGGCGTCAGCACGCGCATGTATTTCGCCAGGACAACGTAGTCCGGGTTGTGCGCTTCAATAGCCTCTGCCATAAGGTTGTCGTGCTCTTCACGCGTATGGCCTTCATGGCTCACCAGCTCGAACGGAATATCAAAACGTTCTACCAGCGTACGCAGCGTCTCGTGGTTACCGATAACGGCGGCGATTTCGACATCCAGACCGCCGTAGTTAGCTTTCATCAGCAGATCGCCCAGGCAGTGGGCTTCTTTGGTCACCAGAATTACGATGCGACGACGGCCTGCTGGTGTCAACTCGCGTACGGAACCTTCCGGCAGCGCGCTGTCCAGATCGGCAAGCAGAGTGGTGTCGTTGAAAATACCTTCCAGTTCGGTACGCATGAAGAAACGACCGGTACGGTGGTCAACGAATTCGTTGTTCTGCACGATATTCAATTCATGTTTGTAACAGATGTTGGTAATTCGTGCGATCAGCCCTTTTTGATCGGGACAGATGGTGCGCAGAACTTTACGTTGTAGTGATTGCATCGCCGGGAAATCCTGTTTGAGTATTTGCGAAGACTCGGTTGTCGGGCGTTACTGCCCGCAACACTTTTTAAATTTTTTACCAGAACCACAAGGGCAGGGATCGTTACGACCAAACTGCGGGCGCGTTCCGTCAATATAATACCATTGCCCGCTTTCCTTTAAGAACCGGGAACGCTCGATAATGGCACCCGGTTTATTGTGTTCAGTAAAACGGGCAACAAAGCTGACGTAACCTTCATTTTCGTGACTACCGGGTGCGGATTCATAAACGGTAAGACCGAGCCACTGGGTATTGGCGAACCCGGCTTCGATCTCCTGTTTGAAACTGGCGGCCTGGCATGAGGGGTGCCAGGTTTTAATCAGGTAGTCTGCGTCTTTGATCACAAAAGCGGTATACCGTGAACGCATAAGGTGTGATGGGTCTGGTGCAACCTGATCGCCAGAAAGATATCGCTGGCAACATAGGCTATACTCCAGAGCGCTACCACAGGGGCAGAGTTGAGACACGATTCTCTTCCTGGAACAAAAAATTAAGGGCGTAAAACGCTTCGGGTAGCACCATGTTAACTGAGCTGTTGCGTTGACGCTATGTCGGGAATCCAGGGGAAGTAAAACAGGGCTAATGAGAAAGGTTAAAATTGGACTGGCGCTGGGCTCAGGTGCAGCCCGCGGATGGTCACACATCGGCGTGATAAATGCCTTAAACCAGATGGGCGTCGATGTCGATATTGTTGCAGGATGTTCGATTGGATCGCTGGTAGGTTCCGCCTATGCGTGCGGCAAATTGCCCGAACTTGAAGCGTGGGTGCGATCCTTCAGTTACTGGGACGTGCTGCGCCTGATGGACCTTTCGTGGCAGCGCGGCGGTTTGCTTCGCGGTGAACGCGTCTTTAACCAGTTCCGTCAGATTATGCCTCTTCAGGACTTCAGCGATTGTCAGCTGCCATTTGGCGCCGTGGCGACGAATCTCAGTACGGGACGTGAGCTGTGGCTGACCGAAGGGGATATCCACCTTGCCGTTCGCGCCTCCTGCAGTATGCCGGGCCTTATGGCTCCTGTCCCGCATAATGGTTACTGGCTTGTTGATGGCGGTGTCGTTAACCCTGTGCCAATCTCTTTGACGCGGGCAATGGGGGCTGACATCGTGATCGCGGTCGATTTACAACACGACGCTCACCTGATGCAGCAAGACCTCATGCCGGTCAATTTGCAAAGCGAAGATGCCGAGGCGGAAAAACTGGCCTGGCATGAGCGCTTACGCGGGCGAATTGGTCGGATAGCCGCGCGCCGCTCGGTCGCTGCACCCACGGCAATGGAGATTATGACCACCTCAATCCAGGTGCTGGAAAACCGCCTCAAACGTA
This sequence comes from Enterobacter cloacae complex sp. IR5384, assembly GCF_049237265.1. NCBI lineage: Bacteria > Pseudomonadati > Pseudomonadota > Gammaproteobacteria > Enterobacterales > Enterobacteriaceae > Enterobacter > Enterobacter cloacae complex sp. IR5384. The sequence continues at coordinate 144,694 of NZ_JBMKHJ010000006.1, forward strand.
ACCGTATGGCGGGCGACCCACCGGATATTCTGATTCAACCCTATTGTCCACAAATCTCTACCCTTGATTTCCATCGGGCTGAGGCCGCCATCGCAGCGGGCTCTTTAGCCGTCGAAAAGAAAATGGACGAATTATTGCCATTTGTGCGAACCGCACGTTGAGCACCTTTTTTTGACTACTTCAGCAAAATCTGACAGGCGATAGTGCCGATAGCATGCCACTATTTAGTAACTGTCAGCCAGGGGAGGAACCATGACGCAGCCATTGGCCGGAAAACACATTTTGATTGTTGAAGACGAGCCCGTTTTCCGATCGCTACTGGATTCGTGGTTATCCTCGCTGGGGGCAACCACTGCCCTGGCTGAAGATGGTGTTGATGCCCTGGAAAAAATGGTCAGTATCACGCCCGATCTGATGATCTGTGATATTGCAATGCCGCGGATGAATGGTCTGAAGTTGGTTGAACATCTGCGTAATGAGGGCAACCAGACGCCCATACTGGTGATCTCCGCGACGGAAAATATGGCGGATATTGCCAAAGCATTGCGTCTGGGGGTGCAGGATATTCTGCTGAAACCAGTAAAAGATCTGAACCGTTTGCGTGAAACGGTATTGGCCTGCCTTTATCCGAATATGTTTAATTCCCGCGTCGAGGAAGAAGAGCGCCTTTTCCAGGACTGGGATGCTTTAGTCAGTAATCCGCCTGCCGCGGCCAAGCTATTGCAGGAACTTCAGCCGCCGGTACAACAGACCTTTTCACACTGTCGAATAAATTATCGCCAACTTGTGGCCGCAGATCAGCCCGGTCTGGTGCTGGATATTGCGCCATTATCGGATTCCGATCTTGCGTTTTATTCCCTGGATGTTACCCGTGCAGGGGATAATGGTGTATTAGCAGCATTATTACTTCGTGCGCTATTTAACGGGCTGTTGCAGGAACAGTTATCGCATCAGGGGCAACGGCTTCCGGAGTTAGGCAGTTTACTTAAACAGGTTAACCAGCTTTTTCGCCAGGCCAATTTACCAGGACAATTTCCATTGCTGGTTGGCTATTACCATAGTGGATTGAAAAATCTTATCCTCGTTTCAGCGGGTCTGAACGCCTCTCTGAATACCGGGGAACATCATATTCAGGTTAGCAACGGTGTCCCGCTGGGGACATTGGGTACGGCTTATCTTAATCAAATTAGCCATCGCTGTTCTTCCTGGCAGTGCCAAATTTGGGGTGCCGGCGGGCGGTTGCGGTTAATGTTGTCCACGGAATAAGCAGTTGGATCTTAATTTTAAGATTGCCTTACCTGTGTTTTGTGGGGAGTGCTACTATCGCTGCCCAGATTCATGCGTATTTATCCTAATTGATCGGCAACGCGTTCTTTTCAGACCCGGACTGTGTGATGAGGCTGATATACTCAACGCGTTATTTAATGCATAAAAGTTCAAAACTTGAACAGCTCAGGAGAATTTGAATGGCTGCCCTAAATTCGAAAGTCAGAAAGGCCGTCATCCCGGTAGCGGGATTGGGGACCAGGATGTTACCAGCAACTAAGGCAATTCCTAAAGAGATGTTGCCACTGGTTGATAAGCCATTAATTCAGTATGTCGTAAACGAATGTATCGCGGCCGGCATCACTGAAATTGTGCTGGTTACACATTCATCTAAAAACTCTATCGAAAACCATTTCGATACCAGTTTCGAACTCGAAGCCATGCTGGAAAAACGCGTTAAGCGTCAGCTGTTAGAAGAAGTTCAGTCTATTTGCCCTCCGCACGTTACCATTATGCAGGTGCGTCAGGGGCTGGCGAAAGGTCTGGGCCACGCGGTACTTTGTGCATATCCTGTTGTGGGTAATGAGCCTGTTGCGGTCATTCTGCCAGACGTCATTCTGGACGAATATGAATCCGATCTCTCTCAGGATAACCTTGCTGAGATGATCAAGCGCTTTGACGAAACGGGCAGCAGCCAGATTATGGTTGAACCTGTTGAAGACGTGACGGCTTACGGTGTTGTTGACTGTAAAGGCGTTAATCTTGAACCCGGTGAAAGCGTGCCAATGGTAGGCGTCGTAGAGAAGCCTAAAGCCGACGTAGCGCCGTCTAATCTGGCGGTAGTAGGTCGCTATGTCCTGAGTGCTGAAATCTGGCCACTGCTGGCGAAAACGCCTCCAGGAGCAGGAGATGAGATCCAGCTGACCGATGCCATCGATATGCTGATCGAGAAAGAGACCGTTGAAGCCTACCATATGAAAGGTAAGAGCCATGACTGCGGTAATAAACTCGGTTATATGCAGGCATTCGTGGAATATGGCATCCGCCACAATTCACTGGGTGAAGAATTTAAAGCCTGGCTGAAAGAGAGCGTGGGTATTAAAAAATAATCCCGTCTGCAAATGATCAAGACCGGTGAGGCGATGCCCACCGGTTTTTTTATGCCCACAACTCAGGGTAACCACACCGGTCTGTAAGGAACGTTAAATAGTACGATGTCCCAATATGACGGCATGTAAGGGGATGTTTGCAGGAATTGAGGATAAAAAAAATCCCGCATTAAGCGGGATTTTTCTGAATACGTTAGGATTAATCCTTGATCAGGAAGTCGTCCAGCTGTTTACCTTGCTCATCCATGGCTTTTTTGATAACAGCAGGTGTACGACCCTGGCCAGTCCAGGTTTTAGTTTCGCCGTTCTCGTCGACATAGCTATATTTAGCAGGACGAGCAGCGCGTTTTGCTTTAGTACCGGTCTTCGCTGCAGCCATGCTGTTCAGCAATTCATTTGGATCGATACCATCAGCAATCAGCATTTCACGATATTGCTGCAGTTTACGCGTACGCTCTTCGATTTCAGCAGCAGCAGCGCTTTCTTCTTCGCGACGTTCATTAACTACAACTTCTAATTTTTCCAGCATTTCTTCAAGCGTTTCCAGGGTGCATTCTCTTGCCTGCGCACGAAGAGTACGGATGTTGTTCAGAATTTTAAGTGCTTCGCTCATTGTAGTAATCTCAAACTTATAATGGGGGGTGGTTTGTTGTCCTAATAATAGAGCGATAAATTCAGTTGTGCAATAGGTGGGAATGTAAGGAATTCAAAAAATACGGAATAATGGGCGCTATTATTAATTACGCTAACTTAAATTTCATACCCACACAGGCTCGCTTGTTATCACGCTTACCTGCTTAACCCGTTCGGTTGCATCTTTTTTTTGTGACATTTACCGCAGGAATTATAGTTGCGGCGGATAAATATCAGCCTTTTGTATTAGTTTCTGCCAGCGTTGCCAGGGCAAAAATAGTTAATAAATAGTGAATTTTAATGAACGTGGATTCCAGTATAAAAAGAAGTGTTATGTTTAGTGGGGTCGCGACATATAGAGCATGCTGAATCCGTTTACCTCCTGTTTTATCGCATTATTTTCCTGTACATCTCGTGGTTAACAGCGGCTTGAACCCCATACTCTGTGTGGTGTATCGCTGATGACCAGACAAAATATGGTACAATGAATCATTGGGAATATTACACATTGATTAGGGTTTGACGGCCAATGGCACAACTTTATTTCTACTATTCGGCAATGAATGCCGGAAAATCCACGGCGTTACTGCAATCCTCCTACAATTATCAGGAACGAGGGATGCGCACCGTTGTTTACACCGCTGAAATCGACGATCGCTTCGGTGCAGGTAAGGTGAGTTCAAGAATTGGTCTCTCGTCTCCGGCCAGACTGTTTAACCCACAAACGGACCTGTTGCAGGATATCCGTGCCGAGCATACTTCCCAGCCCATTCATTGCGTTCTGGTCGATGAAAGCCAGTTCCTGACGCGTGAACAGGTGCATGCGCTTTCAGAGGTCGTAGATGAACTTGATATTCCCGTTCTCTGCTATGGTTTGCGCACGGACTTTCGCGGGGAGCTATTTGCCGGTAGCCAGTATTTGCTTGCCTGGTCCGATAAACTGGTCGAACTGAAAACCATCTGTTTTTGCGGCCGTAAAGCCAGTATGGTGCTTCGTCTTGATCAGTCTGGTAAACCCTATGCAGACGGTGAGCAGGTGGTGATAGGGGGCAATGAACGCTATGTGTCGGTCTGTCGTAAGCATTATAAAGAGGCGTTGTCTGTGGGCTCCCTGACGGCGATTCAGCACGATAACCGGAAGTAGTTCCAAAGAACTCAAAGCCTGATCTTCAGACATTAAAAAACCCGCCAGAGGCGGGTTTTTTAACAGCGGTCAATTAAGCGCTTTTCTTCGCTTTTTTGTCAGCTTTAATGACGGGTGCTTCTGTTTTCACAGCAGCAACGTCACCTTCTTTAAACTCACGTCCGTAGAATGTATCCAGCAGGATCTGTTTCAGCTCGGAGATCAGTGGGTAGCGCGGGTTCGCACCAGTACACTGGTCATCGAATGCATCTTCAGACAGCTTATCAACGTGTGCCAGGAAGTCAGCTTCCTGAACACCCGCTTCGCGGATAGATTTAGGAATGCCCAGTTCAGCCTTCAGGCTTTCCAGCCATGCCAGCAGTTTCTCGATCTTAGCAGCAGTACGGTCGCCCGGAGCGCTCAGACCCAGGTGGTCTGCGATTTCAGCGTAACGACGACGTGCTTGCGGACGGTCGTACTGGCTGAAAGCAGTCTGCTTGGTTGGGTTGTCATTCGCGTTATAACGGATAACGTTGCTGATCAACAGGGCGTTCGCCAGACCGTGAGGAATGTGGAACTGAGAACCCAGTTTGTGAGCCATGGAGTGGCAAACCCCGAGGAAGGCGTTAGCAAACGCGATACCGGCGATGGTTGCTGCACTGTGGACACGCTCACGGGCAACCGGGTTTTTAGACCCTTCGTTGTAAGACGCTGGCAGGTTTTCTTTCAGCAGTTTCAGCGCCTGCAGAGCCTGACCATCAGAGAACTCAGAAGCCAGTACGGAAACATAGGCTTCCAGGGCGTGAGTCACAGCGTCCAGACCACCGAATGCACACAGTGATTTCGGCATATCCATCACCAGGTTGGCATCAACGATGGCCATATCTGGGGTCAGCGCGTAGTCAGCCAGTGGGTATTTCTGACCCGTTGCGTCATCAGTGACCACTGCGAACGGCGTAACTTCAGAACCTGTACCGGAAGTGGTGGTAACGGCGATCATCTTCGCTTTTACGCCCATTTTCGGGAACTTGTAGATACGTTTACGGATGTCCATAAAGCGCAGCGCCAGTTCTTCGAAGTGGGTTTCTGGATGCTCGTACATTACCCACATGATTTTCGCAGCGTCCATTGGGGAACCACCACCCAGTGCGATAATCACATCTGGTTTGAAGGAGTTAGCCAGCTCCGCACCTTTACGCACAACGCTCAGGGTTGGGTCAGCTTCAACTTCAAAGAACACTTCAGTTTCTACGCCAGCGGCTTTCAGAACAGAGGTGATCTGGTCAGCGTAACCGTTGTTGAACAGGAAACGGTCAGTCACGATGAGCGCACGTTTGTGGCCATCAGTAATCACTTCATCCAGCGCGATTGGCAGAGAACCACGGCGGAAGTAGATAGATTTCGGAAGTTTGTGCCACAACATGTTTTCAGCTCGCTTAGCAACGGTTTTCTTGTTGATCAGGTGTTTTGGACCAACATTTTCAGAGATGGAGTTACCACCCCAGGAACCACAACCCAGAGTCAGGGAAGGTGCGAGTTTGAAGTTGTACAGGTCGCCGATACCACCCTGAGAAGCCGGGGTGTTGATCAGGATACGTGCAGTTTTCATCATCTGACCAAAGTGAGCAACACGTTCTGGCTGGTTATCCTGGTCAGTGTACAGGCAAGAGGTGTGGCCGATACCACCCATCGCAACCAGTTTCTCTGCTTTCTCTACCGCGTCTTCGAAATCTTTGGCGCGGTACATCGCCAGAGTAGGGGACAGTTTTTCGTGAGCGAATGGTTCGCTTTCGTCGACAACTTTAACTTCACCAATCAGAATTTTGGTGGTTGCCGGAACAGTGAAGCCTGCCAGTTCAGCGATTTTATACGCTGGCTGACCCACGATAGCCGCGTTCAGCGCGCCATTTTTCAGAATGATATCCTGAACCGCTTTCAGCTCTTTGCCCTGCAGCAGGTAGCCGCCGTGGCTGGCGAAACGTTCGCGAACAGCATCATAAACGGAATCAACAACAACAACAGACTGTTCAGAAGCACAGATAACACCGTTGTCGAAGGTTTTGGACATCAGCACGGACGCAACAGCACGTTTGATATCGGCCGTTTCATCAATAACTACAGGGGTATTACCCGCGCCTACGCCGATAGCAGGTTTACCGGAACTGTATGCCGCTTTAACCATGCCAGGACCACCGGTCGCCAGGATCAGGTTAATGTCCGGGTGGTGCATCAGCGCGTTAGAAAGCTCAACGGACGGTTGGTCGATCCAGCCGATCAGATCTTTAGGTGCACCGGCAGCAATCGCAGCCTGCAGAACGATGTCAGCGGCTTTGTTGGTCGCATCTTTTGCACGTGGGTGCGGGGAGAAGATGATTGCGTTACGGGTCTTCAGGCTGATCAGAGATTTGAAGATAGCGGTAGACGTTGGGTTGGTGGTTGGAACGATACCGCAAATAATGCCGATAGGTTCTGCAATGGTGATAGTACCGAAAGTGTCGTCTTCAGACAGCACGCCACAGGTTTTCTCATCTTTATAGGCGTTGTAGATATACTCTGAAGCGAAGTGGTTTTTGATCACTTTATCTTCAACGATACCCATGCCGGATTCGGCAACGGCCATTTTAGCGAGAGGGATTCGAGCATCTGCAGCAGCCAGAGCGGCCGCGCGGAAGATTTTATCAACCTGTTCTTGGGTGAAATTGGCATATTCACGCTGGGCTTTTTTAACGCGCTCGACGAGGGCGTTCAGTTCAGCGATATTAGTAACAGCCATAATGCTCTCCTGATAATGTTTAAACTCTTTTAGTAAACCAGCGCTCGATACGTCAGACAGTATAGACAGAGCCAATACGACTTGCGTAACACACAGTAAAACAATGGGTTACTTCCTGCACCAGCACACTAATTTACTAAAAGAGCCTTACCTTAGCATCATCCTTTTTTGGCAGGTCATCTCCCTGGGGACGTAATCAAGATTACTCACTTCTGAGTACGAAAATCATGATCTGCGTCAATTTTCCCCCAAGCTGATACCTTTCAGCAGGGTTATTTCTTTGAGATTATTCCAGTGTTAAATAATTAAGTAACTATTGGAAGTGGCGCTATCATTGCTTATACAAATATTTAACATCATGAATTGATAACGTTTTGGCACAGATTTCTGGTGAAGTATGCTGATAAAAAGCGTATCTTCAGCGCGATTTTCACTGACAGTTGTCAGCCCCGGGGCATACGCATAAGCGGAGCAAAATGTGATCTTATCGCTCTTTGATTTTCCTACATATTTTAAGTTTTTTATTGGTTTGTTTGCATTGGTCAACCCGGTGGGGATCATTCCTGTCTTCATTAGTATGACCAGTTACCAGACGGCGGCGGCAAGAAACAAAACCAATCTTACCGCTAACCTGTCAGTGGCGATTATTCTCCTGACCTCCCTTTACCTTGGGGATGCCATTCTTCAGGTGTTCGGTATCTCGATTGATTCTTTCCGTATTGCGGGTGGGATCCTGGTGGTCACCATCGCTATGTCGATGATCAGCGGTAAGCTGGGGGAAGACAAACAGAACAAGCAGGAAAAATCAGAAACCGCCATTCGCGAGAGCATAGGCGTAGTGCCGCTGGCGTTACCGCTGATGGCCGGTCCCGGCGCTATCAGCTCGACGATTGTCTGGGGTACGCGCTACCACAATTGGATGCATCTGATTGGCTTTTCTGTCGCCATTGCCATTTTTGCGCTTTGTTGTTGGGGCGTTTTCCGCATGGCACCCTGGCTGGTGCGTCTGCTTGGGCAGACAGGCATCAACGTCATTACCCGTATTATGGGGCTGCTATTGATGGCCTTGGGCATCGAATTCATTGTGACCGGCATCAAAAGCATTTTCCCTGGCTTATTGCACTGACATTTCATACGAAAGAACGGAGCCAACGGCTCCGTTTTTTTACGTGAATATCAGCAAATCATATAAATAAAGTTGAAATGCTTACCTGCCATAATAAATTCTACTAATAATGTTCAATTCTTATATTTCAACAAGTTATTAATCCAACCGTTTCCCGCCTGCACAGAAAACCTGCGATCATTCTGTTATTTTACTCACACGATACTCTGGGGCTTGCTGAGTGATAACCGAAATGATATTAGTAAATTCAACGTTCCCTTAGAGGAATGTGCTAAATAATAATCAGTTGTTAAATTTTTGTACAAAATGACGTGATGGTAGCGCAGCGACGCGCGCAGAGAGACTGATTTCTTTATCTCTTTGAATGAAAAGATTTTTCTTGTCCTTTCATGTCAGGCAGGGCTGCCCTCAACGATTTAGTACACTTCGTAAAAGAGAATTGCTTAACAAATTTGCAAAATGTATTGGCGTGCGTTTACGCCTTTTGATACTTTCCGGCCTAATATTTTGCAGCATAAAACAAGAAGATGAGAATTATTTTCATATAGTCATCTTCGCGAATATCCAACACATGTCTCAGACAGGGGATACGTGTAAAGAATCGACGCAAGACGGCCATACGAGCGGTCAGTAATAAAGAAGTCGGTGATAGCAAGAAGTAAAAAAAGAACCTGACAGCAGCAAAAAAAACTCCTGCGCTGTACAGGCCCCAACAGGGGATTACACAGCTGGCGAAGGCCAGTAATTATAATGAGTGGAGTACCAACACAATGTCCATCATCACAAAAAAAAATCTGGTAGCGGCGGGGATTTTAACTGCGCTAATCGCGGGCAACGCTGCAATGGCTGCGGACGTGCCTGCAGGGGTACAGCTGGCTGAGAAGCAGACGCTGGTACGTAACAACGGGGCGGAAGTCCAGTCTCTTGATCCGCATAAAATTGAGGGCGTGCCAGAGTCAAACGTCAACCGCGACCTGTTTGAAGGGCTGCTGGTCACTGACGTAGAAGGCCACCCGGCGCCGGGTGTCGCCGAAAAGTGGGAAAACAAAGATTTTAAAGTCTGGACCTTCCATCTGCGCAAAGATGCTAAATGGTCCGACGGTACACCGGTTACCGCCGAAGATTTCGTTTACAGCTGGCAGCGCCTGGCGAATCCAAACACCGCCTCTCCGTATGCGAGCTATCTGCAATATGGCCATATCGCCAATATCGATGACATCATCGCCGGTAAAAAACCGGTCACCGATCTGGGTGTAAAAGCGATTGATGCCAACACGTTTGAAGTGACGTTGAGCGAACCTGTTCCGTACTTCTATAAGCTGCTGGTTCACCCGTCTGTCTCCCCGGTACCGAAATCCGCAGTGGAAAAATTCGGTGAAAAATGGACCCAGCCTGCCAATATTGTGACCAACGGTGCTTATAAACTGAAAGACTGGGTGGTCAACGAACGTATGGTTCTGGAGCGTAACCCGCAATACTGGGATAACGCCAAAACCGTGATTAACCAGGTGACCTACCTGCCAATCTCTTCTGAAGTGACTGACGTGAACCGCTACCGCAGCGGTGAAATCGACATGACCTATAACAACATGCCGATTGAACTGTTCCAGAAACTGAAGAAAGAGATCCCGAAAGAAGTTCATGTCGATCCATACCTGTGTACTTATTACTACGAAATTAACAACCAGAAAGCACCGTTCACCGACGTACGTGTCCGTACGGCGCTGAAGCTGGCACTGGATCGCGATATCATCGTGAACAAAGTGAAAAACCAGGGCGATCTGCCAGCCTACAGCTACACTCCTCCGTACACCGACGGCATGAAACTGGTTGAGCCTGAGTGGTTCAAGTGGTCACAAGAAAAACGTAATGAAGAAGCGAAAAAACTGCTGGCCGAAGCGGGGTATACCGCAGATAAGCCGCTGACGTTTAACCTGCTGTACAACACGTCCGATCTGCATAAAAAACTGGCGATTGCCGTTGCCTCTATCTGGAAGAAAAACCTGGGCGCGAACGTTAAGCTGGAAAACCAGGAGTGGAAAACCTTCCTGGATACCCGTCATCAGGGCACCTTTGACGTGGCGCGTGCAGGCTGGTGTGCGGACTATAATGAACCGACATCTTTCCTGAATACCATGCTCAGCGACAGCTCGAACAACACGGCGCACTATAAGAGCCCGGCATTCGATAAGCTTATCGCTGAAACGCTGCAGGTTACTGACGATGCAAAACGCGCAGACCTGTACGCCAAAGCAGAACAACAGCTCGATAAAGACTCGGCAATTGTACCGGTTTACTACTACGTGAACGCCCGCCTGGTGAAACCATGGGTTGGCGGCTATACCGGTAAAGACCCGTTGGATAATATTTCCGTTAAGAATCTTTATATTATCAAGCATTAATGGCAATACGTGGGGCGGGCCTGGCTTGCCCCACTGTGTCTACTTTGTAACATTCATCAGGCACACGCCAGAAGGTACGGGCAATGTTGAAATTTATCCTGCGTCGCTGTTTAGAAGCGATACCAACGTTATTTATTCTAATTACAATTTCCTTCTTTATGATGCGTCTCGCGCCGGGAAGTCCATTCACGGGTGAACGTACGCTGCCACCTGAAGTGATGGCGAACATCGAAGCGAAATATCATTTAAACGATCCTATCTCCACGCAATACTTCAACTATCTGAAGCAACTGGCGCATGGCGATTTCGGGCCGTCATTCAAATATAAAGACTATTCCGTTAACGACCTGGTGGCGTCCAGCTTCCCGGTATCGGCAAAACTGGGTGCTGCGGCATTCTTGTTGGCCGTGGTTCTCGGGGTCACCGCAGGCGTTATCGCCGCGCTTAAACAAAATACCAAATGGGATTATACGGTAATGGGGGTCGCAATGACCGGGGTGGTTATCCCCAGCTTCGTTGTCGCGCCGTTACTGGTGATGATATTTGCCATCACGCTGAAATGGTTGCCCGGCGGTGGCTGGAACGGCGGGGCACTGAAATTCATGATTTTACCGATGGTGGCGCTTTCTCTGGCTTACATCGCCAGTATCGCGCGTATCACCCGTGGTTCGATGATTGAAGTGTTACATTCAAACTTCATCCGTACCGCGCGCGCGAAAGGGTTGCCGATGCGCCGGATTATCTTCCGCCATGCGCTCAAGCCGGCTCTGTTACCTGTGCTCTCGTACATGGGACCGGCGTTCGTCGGTATTATTACCGGTTCAATGGTTATTGAAACCATCTACGGTCTGCCGGGTATTGGCCAGCTGTTTGTTAACGGTGCCCTTAACCGCGACTATTCTCTGGTGCTGAGCCTGACGATCCTCGTGGGTGCGTTGACCATTCTCTTTAACGCTGTTGTCGATGTGCTGTATGCCGTTATCGACCCGAAAATCCGTTACTAACTGGAGCACGCCATGATGTTGAGTAAGAAAAACAGCGAGGCGCTGGAAAACTTCAGTGAAAAACTGGAAGTCGAAGGTCGTAGCCTCTGGCAGGACGCCCGCCGTCGCTTTATGCATAACCGCGCAGCGGTCGCCAGTCTGGTTGTTCTGGTGCTGATCGCGCTGTTTGTGACCCTGGCGCCGATGCTGTCGCAATTCACCTATTTCGATACGGACTGGGGCATGATGTCCAGCGCGCCGGATATGGAGTCCGGCCACTACTTTGGTACGGACTCGTCCGGACGTGACCTGCTGGTCCGCGTTGCCATTGGTGGCCGTATTTCATTGATGGTGGGGATTGCAGCAGCGCTGGTGGCCGTGATCGTCGGCACGCTCTATGGCTCGCTCTCCGGCTATCTCGGCGGGAAAGTGGACTCGGTCATGATGCGTCTGCTGGAGATTTTAAACTCCTTCCCGTTCATGTTCTTCGTGATCCTGCTGGTGACCTTCTTCGGCCAGAACATCCTGTTGATCTTCGTGGCCATCGGCATGGTTTCCTGGCTGGATATGGCGCGTATCGTACGTGGCCAGACGCTGAGCCTTAAACGCAAAGAGTTTATCGAAGCGGCGCAGGTGGGTGGTGTATCAACAGGGAATATCGTTGTCCGCCACATTGTTCCTAACGTGCTGGGCGTGGTGGTGGTGTATGCCTCACTGCTGGTACCAAGCATGATCCTGTTTGAATCTTTCCTGAGCTTCCTGGGGCTGGGCACGCAAGAGCCGCTGAGCAGCTGGGGCGCGCTGTTGAGCGATGGCGCAAACTCAATGGAAGTTTCACCGTGGCTGCTGTTATACCCGGCGGGTTTCCTGGTCGTGACCCTGTTCTGTTTCAACTTTATCGGCGATGGCCTGCGTGATGCCCTCGACCCGAAAGACCGTTAAGGAGCGCCGTCATGACAATTATTGAAACGGCAACTGCGCCACAGGCGCAACAGCGGAGTGACCTTCTGCTGGATGTAAACGATCTCCGCGTCACCTTTAAGACGCCGGACGGGGATGTCACCGCCGTAAACGATCTCAACTTCAACCTGCGCGCGGGTGAAACGCTGGGTATCGTGGGCGAATCCGGCTCCGGGAAATCTCAGACGGCGTTCGCGCTGATGGGGCTGCTGGCCGCAAACGGTGTGATTGGCGGATCCGCCAAATTCAACGGACGTGAGATCCTCAACCTGCCTGAACACGAGCTGAACAAGCTGCGTGCTGAGCAGATTTCGATGATTTTCCAGGATCCGATGACCTCGTTGAACCCGTACATGCGCGTCGGTGAGCAACTGATGGAAGTCCTGATGCTGCACAAAGGGTTGAGCAAAGCTGAAGCCTTTGAAGAGTCCGTTAAAATGCTCGATGCGGTAAAAATGCCAGAGGCGCGTAAGCGCATGCGCATGTTCCCGCATGAGTTCTCTGGCGGTATGCGTCAGCGTGTGATGATTGCCATGGCGCTGCTGTGTCGTCCAAAACTGCTGATTGCCGATGAACCGACCACCGCGCTGGATGTGACCGTCCAGGCGCAAATCATGACCCTGCTGAACGAGCTTAAGCGTGAGTTCAACACGGCGATTATCATGATCACCCACGATTTGGGCGTGGTTGCCGGTATCTGTGACAAAGTGCTGGTGATGTATGCTGGTCGTACGATGGAATATGGCAAAGCGCGCGATGTTTTCTATCAGCCTGCGCATCCGTACTCGATCGGCCTGTTGAATGCGGTGCCACGTCTTGATGCGGAAGGGGAATCCCTGTTGACCATTCCGGGCAACCCGCCAAACTTGCTGCGCCTGCCGAAAGGCTGCCCGTTCCAGCCGCGCTGCCCGCACGCGATGGAGATTTGTAACAGCGCTCCGCCGCTGGAAGAGTTTGCACCAGGCCGTCTGCGCGCCTGCTTTAAGCCGCAGGAGGAGCTGGTATGAACGCATTAGATGAAAAAAGAAATGTGCTGCTCGAAATTGCCGATCTTAAAGTGCATTTCGACATCAAAGACGGTAAACAGTGGTTCTGGCAGCCGCCCAAGACCCTGAAAGCTGTGGATGGCGTAACGCTTCGTCTGTATGAAGGGGAAACGCTGGGCGTGGTGGGTGAGTCCGGATGCGGTAAATCGACCTTTGCGCGTGCCATTATCGGGCTGGTGAAAGCGACCGGCGGTAAAGTGGCATGGCTGGGTAAAGATCTGCTGGGGATGAAGCCCGAAGAGTGGCGCGACGTACGCAGCGATATTCAGATGATATTCCAGGATCCGCTGGCCTCCTTAAACCCGCGTATGACCATTGGTGAAATCATTGCCGAGCCGCTGCGGACCTATCATCCGAAGATGCCACGTCAGGAAGTACGCGATCGTGTTAAGGCGATGATGATGAAAGTGGGGCTGCTGCCAAACCTCATCAACCGCTATCCGCACGAATTCTCCGGCGGCCAGTGTCAGCGTATCGGTATTGCCCGCGCGTTAATCCTTGAGCCGAAGCTGATCATCTGCGATGAGCCTGTCTCCGCGCTGGATGTGTCGATTCAGGCGCAGGTGGTTAACCTGCTGCAGAAGCTGCAGCGTGAGATGGGGCTGTCGCTGATCTTCATTGCGCACGACCTGGCGGTGGTGAAGCACATTTCTGACCGCGTACTGGTTATGTACCTGGGCCATGCCGTGGAGCTGGGCACCTATGATGAGGTGTACCACAATCCACTGCACCCCTACACCAAAGCGCTGATGTCCGCGGTGCCAATTCCCGATCCCGATCTGGAAAAAAATAAAACCATCCAGCTGCTGGAAGGCGAATTGCCGTCGCCGATTAATCCGCCATCAGGCTGCGTGTTCCGTACGCGATGCCCACTGGCCGGGCCGGAGTGTGCGAAAACACGACCGGTTCTGGAAGGCAGTTTCCGACATGCGGTTTCCTGCCTGAAAGTAGACCCGTTATAATCGCAAGGGCTGACATGATGTCAGCCCTTATTTTTTGCGAGGTTACCGTGTTGAGTCTATTCACCTCAGCCCGTCGGCGGCTTTATCATTTTTTATTCGATCCTAAAACGATATCCGGACGCCGCTTCGAAGGGATCTGCGGACTGTTTGCACTCATCAGCGTGGTGGTTATTTTCTTTGAATCGGGAGCCGGGACGCAGTATCACCTGACCTATGATGAATGGCATATTTTTGTCTGGATCGAACTCATTATTACCCTGGTCTTTACTGCCGAATATCTGCTGCGGGTCGTCTGCTGGCCCAACCCGGCGAGATATGTTTTCAGCTTCTGGGGATTTATCGATTTAGCCACCGTCCTGCCGCTCTACGTCATGTGGTTGTGGCCGGAAATTAGCCTGAGCTATGTCTTTGCATGGCGGGCGATGCGCGTTATTCGTGTATTACGTATTCTGAAATTGCTGCGTTTTATGCCGTCTCTGCGGGTCTTCTGGAGCGCAATAGTCAGTGCCCGGCATCAGCTCATTCTGTTTTACTCGTTTATCGCGATCGTCATGATTGTTTTCGGTGCGTTGATGTACCTGATAGAAGGGCCAAAATATGGCTTCACAACGCTGAATGCCTCTGTGTATTGGGCCATTGTCACCGTCACGACCGTTGGCTACGGGGATATCACGCCGCATACGCCGCTTGGACGTATCGTCGCATCGGTGCTGATTCTGATTGGGTATTCGGTGATTGCCATTCCGACAGGTCTTATCACAACCCATATGAGCAGCGCATTTCAGAGCCCCAAACAGCAGCGAAAATGTCCGGGTTGTCACCAGGCTGAACATGAGCTTAACGCCCGCTTCTGTAACCGTTGCGGGAGTGCGCTACCGGATTAAAAAAAAGGCTGCATTCGCAGCCTTTTACTATTCGCGCCAGATGATATGGCACAGCTTATGGTCTTTCTCGCGGCAGAGCAGCACGCGGGCGAAGATGTCATTAATTTCGCCACCATCTTCATCTGCCAGCCCAATCACCACTTCGGCAAAGAAGTCAGGATTGAGATCGTAATCCACGTGCTCAGCCCAGTCTTCTGCAGGGTCGAATAACTCCGCGCCGCCGCGCTCTTCGAACTGCAGATTAAAGAGGATCACATCTGCGGGATCGAGGTTATCAACCGCCAGTTCGAGAAAAATGTCATAGGCCTGCTCGAGCGTTTCGTCTTCGGTCAGGCGATTGTTCAGATCCATTTCCATGATGACTACCTGTTAAACATCGTTGGGCACGTTTTACAGCAACGGACTAAAGAAGTAAAACAGTCGTTCAGCAATTCTCTGCCACAGCGGACGTTTTACCCACAGCCGGGCATCCAGCAAACGTGAACGGGAGATATAATCGTCCTGTACCGCCGCCAGATCACCGCCGAATCCGGCATCATCAATGACCAGCGTGATTTCAAAGTTTAACCACAGGCTGCGCATATCCAGGTTTACCGTGCCCACCAGACTTAACTCACCGTCCACGAGGACGCTTTTGGTATGCAGGAGCCCGCCTTCAAACTGGTAGATTTTTACACCGGCGGCAAGCAGTTCGCTAAAGAACGCGCGGCTGGCCCAGCCCACCAGAAGCGAGTCATTCTTGCGTGGCAGAATGATGCTGACATCGACACCGCGCTGTGCTGCGGTGCAGATTGCGTGCAGCAGGTCATCGCTCGGAACGAAGTAGGGCGTGGTCATGATCAGATATTCACGCGCCGCGTAAGTGGCGGTCAGTAGCGCCTGATGGATTAAATCCTCCGGGAAACCCGGCCCGGAGGCAATGGTATGGATGGTATGTCCGCTGGCCTCTTCAAAGGGCATGATATTGCCATCCGGTGGCGGCGGGAGAATACGTTTGCCGGTTTCTATCTCCCAGTCACAGGAATAGACAATCCCCATGGAGGTGGCAATCGGTCCTTCCATCCTTGCCATCAGGTCAATCCACTGGCCGACACCCGAGTCCTGCTTGAAGAAGCGGGGGTCAACCATGTTCATGCTGCCGGTATAGGCAATATAGTTGTCGATCATGATCATCTTGCGGTGCTGGCGAAGATCCATCCGGCGCAGGAAAACGCGCAGTAAATTGACCTTTAACGCCTCGACCACTTCGATGCCGGCATTACGCATCATCCCTGCCCAGGGGCTACGGAAAAAGGCGACGCTGCCTGCGGAGTCGAGCATCAAACGGCAGTGAATGCCACGACGTGCGGCAGCCATCAGCGATTCCGCCACCTGGTCTGCCATCCCGCCGGGCTGCCAGATATAGAACACCATCTCGATATTGTGACGAGCCAGTTGAATATCGCGGATCAAGGCCTGCATGACATCATCAGAAGAGGTCAGCAGCTGGAGCTGATTGCCTTTTACCCCTCCAATACCTTGTCTGAGTTCACACAGTTTAAATAATGAGGAGGCAACGCTGCTGTTTTCTTCTGCGAAGATGTGTTTACAGGCTTTAAGATCGCTCAGCCATTTGGCGGTGGAAGGCCACATGGCCCGGGCACGCTCGGCACGACGCTTGCCCAGATGAAGTTCACCGAAAGAGAGATAGGCAATAATTCCTACCAGCGGCAGGATATAAATTATAAGAAGCCAGGCCATGGCAGAGGGTACGGCTCTGCGCTTCATCAGGATGCGCAATGTCACACCCGCGATTAACAGCCAGTATCCCAGAATGACCAGCCAACTCACCACGGTGTAGAAGGTTGTCATAGGTAAAAAAATCCTTTTGAAAGCGTATTGTTATGAGTGTACGCATCAGGAATCATCTGGCAAATAAAAACGCCAGGTAAAAGCGCTGGTTTGCTGCAGGGTTGGGTTTATAATGGCCTCTCTTTTAAAGAAAGAGTTGTAGACATGAAGCGCAGTAGAACTGAAGTAGGGCGCTGGCGCATGTTGCGACAGGTGAACCGTCGTAAGGCTCGTTGGCTGGAAGCACAATCCCGCCGCAATATGCGTATACACGCCATCAGGAAATGTGGAATGACCCGGCACCGCAATGCGTTGCTGTTCGCAGTCCAGGATTTCTGAGAACCATCAGGGCACCGCAAGGTGCCCAATGATTTTATGGCGTCTGGTTGTTGGGAATAGCGTCTTTGCAGCGCTATTCCTGTTGTGTTGAGCAAAAGGAGGGAGAAGTGTTTGCGGAGTTTGGCGTACTGAATTTCTGGACATACGTTGTCGGCGCATTTTTTATCGTACTGGTGCCAGGGCCGAATACTTTGTTTGTGCTGAAAACCGGGATTGGTCACGGCGTTAAAAAAGGGTATCTCGCCGCCACCGGCGTGTTTATCGGCGATGCCGTACTGATGTTCCTGGCCTGGGCGGGCGTTGCCGCGTTAATTCAGACCACACCGGTACTGTTTAATATCGTACGTTATTTAGGTGCTTTTTATCTGCTGTGGCTGGGCGGCAAAATGCTTTGGTCGGTCATTACCCGTCAGAATAATACGCATGAAAGCGGTACCGAGCCTGCCAGCATGATCATGAAACGCTCGCTGGTATTGAGCCTGACGAACCCGAAAGCGATTCTGTTCTACGTCTCGTTCTTTGTTCAGTTTATCGATGTGAATGCGAAGAATACCGGTACCTCTTTCCTGATCCTCGCGACCACGCTTGAGCTAATAAGCTTTATGTATATGAGCTTCCTGATCTTCTCAGGCGCTTTTGTCACACGTTATCTGAAAACGAAAAAGAAACTGGCAAAGCTGGGGAACGGCCTGATAGGACTGTTGTTTGTCGGGTTTGCGGCGCGGTTAGCATCGCTGCATTGATTGAAAGAAAGGCTCCTGAGGGAGCCTTTTTTAGTATCAGAACACTTTCTTGTACGGTCGAACCGTCACTTTCGCATAAACACCTGCAGCAACGTACGGATCGGCATCGGCCCAGGCCTGAGCAGCCTCCTGGGATTCAAACTCGGCAATCACCGTGGAGCCAGAAAAACCGGCAGCACCCGGATCGTTGCTGTCGACGGCCGGCATAGGGCCCGCAGTCAGTAAACGCCCTTCATCCTGCAGCAACTGTAAGCGTGCGAGGTGAGCAGGGCGTACAGACTGGCGTTTTTCCAGGGAATCAGCGACATCTTCAGAGTAAATCACGTAAAACACGGTGAAGCTCCTTAACCATTAAAAGTGTCAGTTACGTTATGTGAAAGGACAACTGACTGCAATGTAAAATAAAAACAATGTTAATACCCTGATCTGAATGCCTCTTTTTTGGCCTCTCCCGCGCCTAAATTGCGCCAGAACAAAGTGTCTTATTGAATATGATTGCTATTTGCATTTAAAATCAGGGTTCGGTTTTTTAACGTTGATGATTATGACTTCGATGACCCTTGTTTTACCTCGCCGCTTTCCCTGGCCGACGCTGCTTTCTGTCGTGATTCACGGTGCTGTCGTGGCGGGTTTGCTCTATACCTCGGTTCATCAGGTTATTGAAATGCCAGCGCCTTCGCAGCCCATTTCAGTGACGATGGTCTCGCCTGCGGATCTTGAGCCGCCGCAGGTTGCACCACCGCCGCAACCGGTTGCTGAGCCAGAACCAGAACCTGAGCCGGTTCCGGAGCCACCAAAGGAAGCGCCGGTGGTGATCCATAAGCCAGAACCCAAACCGAAGCCTAAGCCGAAACCAAAACCGGTGAAAAAGGTGGAGGAGCGCCCTAAACGGGAAGAACGTCCGGTTGAACCACGCGCTACGCAGAGGGTAGAAAACACAGCGCCTTCGCGTCCGTTGATGAATAACACGCCCGCGACCGCAAAACCGACGCCAACTGCGCCCGCTGGCCCGCGCGCCGTGAGCCGCAACCAGCCGCAATATCCTCCTCGTGCTCAGGCGTTGCGCATTGAAGGTCGCGTGCGGGTCAAATTTGACGTCACCCCGGACGGGCGTGTTGATAACGTGGAAATCTTGTCTGCTCAGCCTTCAAATATGTTTGAGCGTGAGGTGAAATCGGCGATGCGCAGATGGCGTTATGAGCCAGGCAAACCAGGCAGTGGGTTGATCGTTAATATTGTTTTCCGCCTGAACGGCGGGGCGCAGATGGAATAAGAAAAGCCTCCGAAAGGAGGCTTTTTTATGCCTGAAGATCAGGCCTGAGGCAGCTGGCGGGGTTTGCCCTCGCTATCGACTGCCACATAAATAAACAGCGCTTCTGTTGCTTTATAACGCTGTCCAATCGGTTCAGATGAGACCTTTTTCACCCAGACTTCAATGTTAATGGAAATGGAAGTATTACCGCGCTTGACGCAACGTGCATAGCAGCAGACCACATCACCCACCGCGACCGGGCGCAGGAAGGTCATCCCGTCCACCCGGACGGTCACAACGCGACCATGCGCGATCTCTTTTGCCAGAATTGCGCCGCCCATATCCATTTGCGACATCAGCCAGCCGCCAAAAATATCGCCATTGGCATTCGTGTCCGCAGGCATTGCCAGTGTGCGTAAAACCAGTTCGCCCTGAGGGGCGTCATTTGTTGTCATTGTTTTAAACTCGTAACTGAAGACTTCAGGCGGGATGCTACTATGATTTTTGGCAGGAGAGAATAGACCAGAACGCCTGTTGTGCACGTTCTGGTCGGGGATTCATCAGTGTTTATCATCCTGCGGCATGTGCCGGTAGATATAGACACCGCTTAACAGAGTGAAGATGAGCGTCAGCGCCGTCAGGCCAAAGACCTTGAAGTTGACCCAGATATTCTGCGGCAGCCAGAAGGCGATGTAGATATTCGCCAGGCCGCAAAGAATAAAGAACAGCGCCCAGGCGATATTCAGACGAGACCATACTTCCTGTGGCAGCGTCAGCTCTTTACCCAGCATGCGCTGGATAAGTGGCTTTTTCATTACCCACTGGCTGATCAGCAACGCACCGGCAAACAGCGCGTAAATCACGGTGACTTTCCATTTAATGAATTCATCGTTATGGAAGAACAGCGTCAGCCCACCGAACACGGCCACCAGTGCGAACGTAATCAGAGCCATTTTTTCGACTTTACGATAGCGAACCCAGCTGTAGATCAGCACGATAGCGGTAGCAACGATCAGCGCCATCGTGGCTGCATAAATGTCATACAGCTTATAAAACGCGAAAAACACGACCAGCGGTAAAAAATCAAGAAACTGCTTCATTCTGTGATTCCATCTTCTGTGTGTGGCCGGGGGCTGCGATGCACCCGGCCACAGGATTACTGACGAATTAACATATACAGGCGGAACAGATAAACCAGCAGTATCGCTGAAATCAGATTACTCAGCGTGTTGGCTACCACCGCACCGACGTTCGGCGTTAAGACTGCAAAGTTTGGGGCAAACAGCAGCAGGAGCGTTTTGGCCAGCAGCCAGCTAATTACGGCCGGTGCCACCAGGCGCATATTGGCCCATGCCAGTTTGATGCTGCTGCGCATGGCAGTAAAGATCCCCATTTTGTCCTGCACCACCATCACCGGAGCGAACGCGAGGACGATAGCCAGCAGCACGCCTGGAACCACAACGAGCATGATCCCCATCTGCACCAGCAGGGTGGTTAAAAAGATGAGGATAAACAGCTTAGGCAGTACCGGCGCGCTGGCACCGATCGCCCGTAAGGCGCTGACGCGGTGGCCTGCAGAAACCAGCTGGATCATCAGCAGAACGCCGCCCGCGAGAATGGCATTGCCGATCAGTCCAGAGAAAGTCGATGCCGCAGAGGCCCGCAGCAGGATTTGCTGCTGCTCTGGCGTCATGTTTTGCACCAGCTCAAACAACCCCACGCTCCCTGCAAGATGGTCGCCCTGGCTCAGGCTGGCGATCTGTTCGTCACTCGGAGAGAACGCGTGACCCAGCACCACCGTAATAAAGGCGCATAACAACGCGATCAGTAAAAAGGTTACGAACTGATTGCGGAAAAAGTTTCCCGTGTCACGGTAGACAGACTTCGCCGTGATAGACATGCACTCTCCTTGAGTATTGCAGGTGTTAATTAGCCGGCAATTGTACACCGGATAACGCGGTCGTGGCAGCATCAAGGCTTGTATGGAAAAGCATATCTTTGTAAAGCGGCGGTAATCCGAAGCGCGCGCGGGCGCGATTACAGGCTTCGTTGACCTGACCCTCTTCGCCAGACATCGTAAAGTCCCGACACGGGCTGGGGCGATCCTCATAGATGGAGCAGCGGGTCGACACACCTGGCTCGCCTTGTAACGCCACACAGCGGGCCTGCTTTTGATTCGTACCGCTCATGCAGCGCAGAAAGGGGGATAACGGTTCAGTGAGATGAACCGGAACGGTGCCGCCGCCATCGCTGGCTTCGGCCCAGTAGAAAGAGACTCGAAAATACGCACAACAGGCTCCGCACGTCATGCACGGGTTCATATCACTCATGGCACACCTGCAAAAAAGAACGCATCAAATCACATTGTGAGAGCGCTAAATTATCCAGCCGCCATTCGAAGAGCAAGAGGGGGGAAACAGAAAATTTTGTAACCGGGAAATGCCAAAAATTGACGTAAGAACAACTTTTGGCCTTACGGTGTGTCACCAAAAATTAACCCAGATCAATGAATGTTAAGTTACTGGTTTTAATGTGATCTGTGACAGATCACTTATTACTCATTTGTGAGTATATTCTCATCCGCAGCTAAAACCACAACGATGGAGCGGATATGAAAAAATTAGCGGTGGCAGCCCTTATCTTAAGCAGTCTCTCTGGCGGCGCGTATGCGCATGAAGCAGGTGAATTTTTTATTCGTGCCGGTTCGGCAACGGTACGTCCAACTGAAGGTTCTGATAACGTGCTGGGAATGGGTGGCTTTAACGTCAGCAACAATACCCAGTTAGGTTTAACATTCACGTATATGGCGACGGATAACATTGGCGTTGAGCTTCTGGCAGCGACGCCATTCCGTCATCGCGTAGGTTTAGGCCCAACCGGTGATATCGCCACGGTGCACCATCTGCCGCCAACGTTGATGGCGCAGTGGTACTTTGGTGACTCAAGCAGCAAACTGCGCCCCTATATTGGCGCGGGCGTGAACTACACCACCTTCTTTGATGAGAAATTCAACGATACCGGTAAAGAGGCCGGACTGACCGATCTCAGCCTGAAAGATTCATGGGGCGTGGCAGGACAGGTGGGGATGGACTATCTCATTAACCGCGACTGGTTAATTAACGCCTCGGTCTGGTATATGGATATCGATACCGATGTCCGCTTCAAGGCAGGCGGACAGCAACAAAGCATCAGTACCCGTCTGGATCCGTGGGTATTTATGTTCTCTGCGGGTTATCGTTTCTGATTCTACTTTCCGGGACTGGCCAGAACATGGCCAGTCTTTCTACCGGCTTACCTCTACGGTTGCCCCTCCATGTTCCAGCGGGCAGAACCCATATCCTGAAATACACGCTCGTCTGTGAAGGGCGGGAAGGTGGCCCGTGTTGCCGCGTCGGCTAAAGCCTGGCAATACGCTTTGTCTCCGCCTTTTATCTCCAGGTTCTGCAGTAGCCCGTCGACGGTAAATTCGAGATGCATGTTGCATTGCTTACCATTCCAGGCGTGTGGATCGGCCAGCGCCGAGTCCAGCGCTTTCTTTATCGCGGCAGCCTGTTGACCATAGATATCCTTATCGGAGACTTTACCGGACTGCTTATAGGAGCACGAGTCGAGAGCGGTTTTCTTCTGACAACCTTCAGGCGCGAGAGGAGCACAGCCCGTTATTGCTGTGGCAAGGCATACCAGCATCACTACTTTTTTCATTGTTAAGTCCGTTTATCGAAAATTTTATTGTAAAACGTTTTAAATAAGCCCCGGTATACCGGGGCTTAAGTTTCTCACCAGCCTCGCTAGCGTACAACCAGCACCGGGCATTTTGCATGGCGTACCACAACCGCCGCGTTTGAACCTAAAAGGTAGGTTGTGATATCAGGTCGATGGGATGCAATGATAATGAGGTCAGCGTTGATACTGTCAGCCAGCTTCAGGATCTGATCTTTAGGCGCACCTGAAATGGCGTGTGTCTCCACACGATCGGCAGGTAAATTAAACTGCTTAACCATCTCTTTGAGCTTCGTAAGGGCTTCCTCCTGAATCTCCGCCAGCTTTGGCATTTCAACCGAATACGCCAGCCCAAGCGATGAATAGTAAGGGAAAGAAGGCACTACCGTCAGAAAATGGATTTTTCCGTTACCGATTGCTGCGTTTGCCTGAACATAGGGAATCACCTGTTCGGTCAGACGACTTTCAGAGATATCGACAGGGACTAAAATTGAATTAAACATACCTCACCTCCTGTTTGTTTTTTATCCACTTTAAGTGTAGTGCTACCATTTACAGAGGCGCTGTGTTCGCCATCAAAATGGGAGGTGAGGCAGCTTTTTTGACGGGGGGACGCCCCCCGTCACCTGGCGGTTTACTTCTGGATAAGATAGCGAATGGTCGGGCCATCCTGCTGAATATCCAGTACGGTGTAACCGTGGTTTTTGGCATCCAGAGGAATGTTGTTGATGGACTGCGGGCAGTCGCTCACCACTTCCAGAATTTCCCCTTTTTGAAGCTGCGGGAGCGCTTCAAGCGTGGCGACAGCCGGGTAAGGACACGGTTCACCGACCATATCAAGGCGGTAGTCAGGCACAATCTCTTTCATGCTGCATTCTCCTGGGGTTCAGGTTTAACCGTGGCACGGCGAAAGAAGCGTTTCTCTTGCGCGACAACCAGTAAAAAAGCGACCAGCAGCAGGGCGTAGGTCACCAGCAGTCCACCGAGCGGGCCAAACGTGCTGAGCAGATTCACCTTGTCCCAGTTCGTGGCCAGCACCGGAGACAAATCGTCCCAGTACCAGGCCAGCAGGGTGGAGCCGATGACGTTCCCCAGACCTACCCACCAGTAATGCACCTGACCTTCAACCGCGCGGTACATCCAGCCGGTTTCACACCCGCCAGCCAGTACAATTCCGAAGCCAAACAGCAGACCGCCAATCACCGCGTTCGGACCAGCCCACATGATTTTCGGCTCAACACCCAGCTGCACATAGCTGAAGATGCCAATGGCGCTCACCGCCATGCCCGCAATAATCGCTTTGGCCATCATTGTACGGCCGGTGATCCACATATCGCGAAACGCCGAGGTGAAGCAGATCTGCGCACGTTCTATCAGCAGGCCGAAACCGACACCGAACAACATGGCCAGACCCAGCTTAGGCTGGTTGAGCGCCGTACAGAGCGCCCAGGCGACCATGGCGAAAAAGACCAGCATGCCAAGACGAAAACGACGACGCGCCTGAGAAGGCTTTTGCGTCAGCGGCGAGGCAGCGCTGACCTTCACCATTTTGACCGGAATGCGGAACAGCGGCAGGAGGGTAAACTTCGCGCCAAAGTAAGAGCCAATCGCCGTGGCGACAGCAAAAAACCAGGCGTGCAGCGAAAACTGTGGAATGCCGGTAAAGAAAGCGGCCAGGTTGCACCCCATCGCCAGACGGGCGCCGAACCCGGCAATCATGCCGCCGACAATCGCCTGCATAACGCGTATCCGGCTTTTAGGCATTCGCAACTTAACGTTGTTAGCCCACAGCGCGGCGGCAAAACAGCCCCCGAACATGCCGATAATCATCATACCGTCGATGCGGGTCAGCGGCGTGCCGTCCAGATGAATAAGCTTAAAGTAACCCCACTCCTCGGTATGTACGCCAGCGAGCTGCAGCAGTTGCCCACCCCAGCGGGTGAATTCGCCGGTTACGGCCCAGAAGGTGCCGGTAATGCCGAAATAGTAGGTGGAAAGGATCCCCGCCGCGATGACGGCCGGTACTGGTGACCAGAACTTAACCAGGTAAGTCTGTTTGAAGTATTGCCATGACATGAGTAAGCCTCTGAACTCAGAAGGTTTAAAGCCGAAAAGAGACCAAATCATACGCTTACGGCAAGGTTTGAAAAGCCATTCACGCCGAAAATATCGATGGGATCAATTTTGGCGTAACGCTTAAGTGATAGCGGGAATATAAGAGGAAGACCGTCTGGCTGAGTCGCCAGACGGTGGAAGGATCAGGCTTTACGCGTTGCGGCTTTCATCGCCGTAACAAATGCTTTGAGTTCAGCCAGCATCTGATCGGGTTTGTCCACGTTCTTCTCAATGATTTTGACGATAGCAGAGCCGGAGATCGCGCCTGCCGCTTTTGCGTCAATTGCCGCCGTAACCTGATCCGGGGATGAAATCCCGAATCCCTGCAGCGGAGGTGCTGCGTGGTATTCAGCCAGTTTTTCTACAAGATGATGCAGCGGCAGCGCGGCTTTGTTTTCAGCACCCGTCACGCCCGCGCGGGAGAGCAGGTAGGTGTAACCACGGCCGTAAGAGGCAATCTGGCGCAGCAGTTCGTCATCGGCGTTTGGCGGGCAGATGAAAATCGGCGCCACGTTATGACGCATAGCCGCCTGGCGGAACGGTGCAGATTCTTCAACCGGGACGTCGGCCACCAGCACGGAGTCAACGCCGACCCGCGCGCACTCGGCATAAAATTCGTCTATTCCGCGGTTAAACACCAGGTTGGCATACATCAGCAGGCCAATCGGAATGGTCGGGTGCTTCTGACGGATCGCGGCCAGCATCTCAAAACACTGCGTTGGGGTGACGCCCGCGGCAAAGGCACGCAGGGTGGCGTTCTGAATGGTCGGGCCATCCGCCAGCGGGTCAGAGAACGGGATCCCCAACTCCAGCGCATCGGCACCGGCTTCAATCAGAGTGTCGATAATTTTTAGCGACTGCTCCGGGCCCGGATCGCCCAGCGTGACGAAGGGAACGAACGCGCCTTCCTGGCGGGATTTCAGTTGTGCAAATGCGTTATCGTAGCGTTCCATCAGATTTCCCCTCGTGCTTTCAGAATATCGTGAACGGTGAAGATATCTTTATCACCGCGACCGGAAAGGTTAACGACCAGCAGTTGCTCTTTTTCCGGGTTTTCTTTCATCATTTTCAGCGCATGCGCCAGAGCATGCGAGGACTCCAGTGCCGGGATGATCCCTTCGCTGCGGCACAGCGTCTTAAACGCTTCCAGCGCTTCGTCATCGGTGATGGAGACGTAGTCCGCGCGTCCGGTGCTGTTCAGGAATGCATGCTGTGGCCCGACGGACGGGAAATCCAGACCGGCAGAGATGGAGTACGACTCTTCAATCTGACCTTCATCGGTCTGCATCATTGGCGCTTTCATGCCGAAGTAGATCCCCACGCGGCCATGTTTCAGCGGTGCGCCGTGCTCACCGGTTTCAATCCCGTGACCCGCTGGCTCCACCCCGATCAGGCCAACACGGGTTTCGTCGATAAAATCAGCGAACATCCCGATGGCGTTTGATCCCCCGCCCACGCAGGCAATCACCGCGTCCGGCAGACGGCCTTCTTTTTCAAGGATCTGCGCTTTGGTCTCTTCGCCAATCATGCGCTGGAATTCACGCACGATAGTCGGGAACGGGTGCGGGCCAGCGGCTGTGCCGAGCATGTAGTGCGCGGTTTCATAGCTACCAGACCAGTCGCGCAGCGCTTCGTTACAGGCATCTTTCAGCGTGGCTGAACCACTGTGAACCGGGATCACTTCTGCGCCCATCAGACGCATACGGAATACGTTCGGAGACTGACGCTCAACGTCTTTCGCCCCCATATAGATACGGCATTTCAGGCCAAGCAGGGCGCTTGCCAGTGCTGATGCCACGCCGTGCTGACCCGCGCCGGTTTCGGCGATGATCTCGGTTTTGCCCATCCGTTTTGCCAGCAGCGCCTGTCCTAACACCTGGTTGGTTTTATGCGCGCCGCCGTGCAGCAGGTCTTCACGCTTGAGGTACAGCGTGGTTTTGGTGCCGGCAGTCAGGTTACGGCATTTGGTCAGCGCAGTTGGACGGCCCGCGTAGTTTTTCAGCAGGTCGGTAAATTCAGCCTGAAACGCTGGATCTTTCTGTGCGCTCACAAACGCTTCTTCCAGCTGGCGCAGTGCGGGCATCAGGATCTGCGGAACGTACATCCCACCGAACTCACCAAAATACGGGTTTAGTAATGTCGTCATTTTTTCTTCCTTAATATGCACGCAGAGTTTTAAATACCGAGGCCAGCTTACTGGCATCTTTGATGCCCGGTTGCGACTCTACGCCTGAATTGAAATCGAGGCCCGCGCAGCCGGTTTTGGCTGCTTCCACACAGTTGTCCGGGCTAAGTCCACCCGCCAGCAGGACATTGTCCAGCACTTCGCCGTTCAGCAGTGACCAGTCAAAACGCTGGCCTGTACCGCCCTGGCCGTTATCGAGCACGTATTTATCAACATGATTCAGGTTACGTGCTGGCAGGGTGCTGCCCACGCTCTGCGCTTTCCAGATCTGAACCTGAGGAGCCAGCCCGGCACGCAGGGCATCGATGTATGCCTGATCTTCATCACCGTGCAGTTGTACTGCACTCAGTGATAACGCTTCGGCTTTTGCCGTAACGTCCGCAATATCAGCGTTACGGAAGACGCCCACATAGCTGAGGGGGGCTGCCGCTATCACCTTGCGTGCCTGTTCATCGCTCACCGCACGCGGTGAGGCGTCCACAAAGATCAACCCGCCGTAAATAGCCCCCGCCTCATAGGCGGCCTGGGCATCCTGTTCGCGGGTTAAGCCACACACTTTGTTTTCACCCAACAGCACCCGACGCACTGCGGCATTGAGATCGTCATGTGCCATCATCGCGGAGCCAATCAGAAAACCGTTGGCAAAGTGGCTCAGCTCACGCACCTGGGCGTAGCTGTTGATCCCGGATTCACTGATAACAGTCACGCCAGAGCCCAGACGCGATGCCAGCTGACGCGTACGATTCAGGTCAATTGACAGATCGCGCAGATCGCGGTTGTTAATCCCGACCACTTTCGCCTGCAGTGCAATGGCTCGCTCCAGCTCTTCTTCGTTGCTCACCTCGGTCAGCACGCCCATGTTGAGGCTGTGCGCCACCGCAGCCAGCTGGCGATACTGCTCGTCGTCGAGCACCGAGAGCATCAGCAGGCAGGCGTCAGCCTGGTAAAAACGCGCCAGCCAGATCTGATACGGGTCGATAATAAAGTCTTTGCACAGAATCGGTTGCGGCGCGATGCTGCTGACAACAGGCAGAAAATCGAAGCTGCCCTGGAAATATTTCTCATCCGTCAGCACAGAGATCGCCGACGCATGATGCTTATAAATGCTTGCAATACGCGCCGGATCGAAATCCTCACGGATAACGCCTTTCGACGGGGAGGCTTTTTTGCACTCAAGAATAAATGCGGTGCGCGCGCCCTGCAGGGCATCATAGAAACGACGGCTGCTTGGGACGACGTCGTTCTGAAAACTGGCAAGCGGCTGCTGCGCTTTGCGGGCTTCCACCCAGATGGCCTTATCGGCAACGATTTTCGCTAAAACGGTCTGCATTCTTTACCCTCTTGCCGCAAGTGCGGTAACGCGATCGTAAGCTGCACCAGAGCGCAGTACGTCCAGAACTTTTTGTGCGTTGGCTTTGAGATCCTCTTCGCCGTGCAATCGCATCAGCATGGCGACGTTGGCTGCCACGGCTGCCTCATGGGCGACCTCTCCCTTACCTTGTAATAAGCGCGTGAGAATGTCACGGTTTTCTTCCGGCGTGCCGCCTGCCAGTGCCTCCTGATGATACGGCGTTAAACCAAAGTCGGCGGCTTCCAGCTGATAGCTCAGGATTTCGCCATTGCGCAGTTCCGCAACGAGAGTTGGCGCGTGAAGGGACACTTCATCCATTCCCCCGCTGTGAACTACTGCCGCGCGCTGATAACCGAGCACGCGCAGGGTTTCGGCAATTGGCAGAACCAGTTCCGGGCTGTAAACACCAATCAGCGCCAGCGGCGGGTGCGCCGGGTTGATCAGCGGCCCCAGTACGTTAAACAGCGTGCGTGTTTTGAGTTGCTGACGAACCGGCATCGCATGGCGGAAACCGGTGTGATACTTCGGCGCAAACAGGAAGCAGACGCCCAGATCGTCCAGCGCTTCACGGGAGCGTTCGGCGTTCATATCCAGGTTAATGCCGAAGGCAGCCAGCAAATCGGACGAGCCCGAGCGGCTGGAGACGCTGCGGTTACCGTGTTTCGCCACCTTCAGGCCACACGCCGCGGCCACGAAGGCACTGGCGGTGGAGATATTGATGCTATTGCTGCCATCACCCCCGGTGCCGACGATATCCGCAAACTGATAATCCGGGCGCGGGAAGGGGGCGGCATTTTCCAGCAGGGCCGTGGCGGCACCGGCGATTTCTTGCGGGCTTTCGCCGCGCACTTTCATGCTTACCAGCGCGGCCGCCAGCTGTTCAGGTTTCAGCTCACCGCGAACCACGGCAGAAAAGAGCTGGTGGCTCTCCTGCTGGCTCAGGGTCTGCGCCTGATACAGCTTTTCCAGAATCGGTTGCAGCGTGTTGGTCTGCTCCAGTTTCTGCAACGCCCAGTCCAGCGTCTGCTCCAGCAGTCGCGCGCCATGGGTCGTGAGAATCGACTCCGGATGGAACTGCATGCCGCAGACGCGATCCGCATCGTGACGCACGGCCATTACCATCCCTTCAAACGAGGCGTTAATGGTCAGCCCGGCCGGGATGTTGCTGCCCACCAGGGAATGATAGCGCGCAACCGGCAGCGGATTTGGCAGGCCAGCAAACATCGCCTGGCCGTCATGTTCAATGCTGGAGGCTTTGCCATGCAGGATTTCACCTGCCTGACCCACGTAGCCGCCATAGGCTTCCACAATCGCCTGGTGACCCAGGCAGATACCGATAATCGGCAGTTTACCGCGCATACGGGTCAGCAGCTCCGGCATACAGCCCGCTTCACTGGGGACACCTGGGCCAGGAGAGAGCATCAGCACCGGGTTTTGCATGGTTGCCAGACGGTCTATCAGCGTCTGTGCCGGAACATGGTTACGATAGAT
Source organism: Enterobacter cloacae complex sp. IR5384 (assembly GCF_049237265.1). Classification (NCBI taxonomy): domain Bacteria; kingdom Pseudomonadati; phylum Pseudomonadota; class Gammaproteobacteria; order Enterobacterales; family Enterobacteriaceae; genus Enterobacter; species Enterobacter cloacae complex sp. IR5384. Next base: position 174,987 of record NZ_JBMKHJ010000006.1, read on the forward strand.
AACGACGTTGTGACCATTCGCACGCAACTGATCTGCCAGGTTATAGGTAAAAGAGTCGATGTTATCGAGCAGCAGAATGTCAGCCATCAGAAAATCTCCTGTGCGTGATGTGCGGTAGCAATGGCGCGCAATACCGCGCGGGCTTTACTGCGGGTTTCGTCAGCTTCAGACTGCGGAACAGAATCCAGAACAATCCCTGCGCCTGCCTGCACGGTAGCGATACCGTCCTCAACGTAGGCGGAGCGGATCACAATGCAGGTATCCAGATCGCCATGGGCGGTGAAGTAGCCCACTGCACCACCGTAACTGCCGCGACGGCGCCCTTCAGCCGCCGCGATCAGCTGCATGGCGCGGACTTTCGGCGCGCCGCTCAGCGTGCCCATGTTCATACAGGCGCGGTAGGCGTGAAGCACGTCGAGGTCGCTGCGCAGTTCGCCCACCACGCGGGATACCAGATGCATAACAAACGAGTAGCGGTCGACCTTGGTCAAGTCCGCCACGTAGCGGCTGCCAGGGGTACAAATGCGCGCCAGGTCGTTACGGGCCAGATCAACCAGCATCAGATGCTCGGAGAGCTCTTTATGGTCGGTACGCATTTCCAGCTCAATGCGGCTGTCGAGATCGCGATCCAGCGAGCCATCGGCTCGACGGCCGCGTGGACGGGTTCCGGCAATCGGGTAGATCTCAATCTGGCGGCTGGTGGCGTCATATTTCAGTGAACTTTCAGGGGATGCGCCAAACAGGGTGAAATCGTTGTCCTGCATAAAGAACATGTACGGGCTTGGGTTGCTCTTTTTCAGCACGTCATAGGCCGCGAGCGGCGACGGGCAGGGCAGAGAGAAACGACGGGAAGGAACAACCTGGAAAATTTCTCCGGCGCGAATCGCTTTTTGCATCTGGCGAACCACGGCACCGTACTGATCGTCGCTCTGATTAACCTCACAGGTCATTTTCTCGACACGATGTACAGGCAGCGCAGGCGGCGCTTCGGTCATTTGTTGCTGCAACTGCTCAATACGCTGCTCAAGGCGTTTTTTCTCTGTCGCGGATGGCGTGAAGAGGCTTGCCTGAATACGGGTGTTTTTTTTCTGGTGGTCGATCACCAGTAAGGTTTCGGCCAGGTAGAAGCAGTAGTCGGGGCAGCGGTTACCCTGTTCAATGTCCGGTAAATCTTCGAACCCGGCCACCAGGTCGTAAGCAAACAGCCCGCCAAAGAACATTGCTTCGCGTTCATCTTCCGGCACGGTGACCAGATTTTGCAGCAGACGGAAGGCATCAAAAACGGAAAGAGAGCACAGGCGTGCGTCTTCGTCCAGCAGCTGGCTCACCGGCGGGAAGTGCAGAACGCGCATTTCAGGATGGTTTTCATTTTCGATACCAGCAGGCAGGCTCGCATCCAGTAACGGCAGCAGAGCCGCACCGTTATCCGATAATGCTTTGATAGTGACAGTGTCACCTAGCGCCGTAATGCGCAGCGCGCTGTCCACCAACAGCAGGCTCTTGAGATCGTCTTTGCTGTCAATATCGGCGGATTCCAGTAACAACGTGGCTGGACGCGCACCGCAGACCTGATGAAACAGCGCGGTTGGGTTGTGGCGATAGGCCGCCTCGCTGGTCAGCAATTCGAGGTGTGGTTTGGCTGTTTGCATTATGTTGTTCTCATTTATTCTGTTCAAAAAAAAGCCCGCTGATGAGCGGGCGGGTATCTGTTTGCTGTACGCAGACGTGTGACACTGCCCGGAAATCAGGAAGTGCGCCACCAACCGTGCAGAGTGAAATGTGCAGTCATTTTCAGATACCTTTCTCGTGTGAACTTGCGTACTAGTTAACTAGTTCGATGGCGTATTGTCAACCCTTGATTTCAGAATTTCGTGGCAAGTCGGTATCATGGGCTTTTAAGATGTCTCTAACCTGTGACGGGAAGTGCTTTGAGCGATACCACCTACGCCGTAATTTATGATTTACACAGCCATACCCAGGCCTCCGATGGTCTGCTGACGCCCGAAGCGTTGGTGCATCGTGCCGTTGAAATGCGGGTTGGCACGCTGGCCATAACCGATCACGATACAACCGATGCCATTCCAGCCGCGCGCGCCGAGATTGCCCGCAGTGGTCTGGCACTCAAACTGGTTCCTGGCGTCGAGATATCGACCGTCTGGGAGAATCACGAAATCCATATTGTTGGCCTGAACATCGATATAGACCATCCGGTAATGTGTGCGTTTTTGCAAGAACAAAAAACGCGCCGCAACCAGCGCGCAGAAATGATCGCTGAACGTCTGGAAAAGGCGCATATTCCGGGCGCCCTGGAAGGGGCACAAAGGCTGGCAAACGGGGGCGCGGTAACGCGCGGTCATTTTGCCCGTTTTCTGGTTGAGGCGGGCAAGGCCACAACGATAGCGGATGTCTTTAAACGCTATCTGGCTCGCGGGAAAACCGGATACGTTCCGCCACAGTGGTGTACAATAAAACAAGCTATTGATGTGATTCATCATTCTGGCGGTAAGGCCGTGCTGGCCCATCCGGGGCGGTATAATCTTTCTGCTAAATGGCTGAAAAGACTGCTGGCGCATTTTGCCGAATGCGGTGGCGAGGCGATGGAAGTCTCCCAGTGTCAGCAGGCGCCCAACGAGCGTTCGCAGCTTGCGACCTACGCCCGCCAGTTTGGTTTGCTGGCGTCACAAGGCTCAGATTTTCATCAGCCCTGTGCGTGGATAGAACTGGGACGCAAGCTTTGGTTACCCGCAGGCGTTGAGCCTGTCTGGCAGCTCTGGGAACAGCCACAGCAACTTGAAGAGAGGGAAGTATGAGTCAGTTTTTCTATATTCATCCGGATAATCCGCAGCCGCGCCTGATCAATCAGGCCGTGGAGATCGTGCGTAAAGGGGGCGTTATCGTCTACCCGACGGATTCGGGTTATGCGCTGGGCTGTAAGATTGAAGATAAAGCGGCGATGGAGCGTATTTGCCGTATTCGCCAGTTGCCGGACGGTCACAACTTTACCCTGATGTGCCGGGATCTCTCTGAGCTATCGACCTATGCTTATGTCGATAACGTGGCATTTCGTCTGATTAAAAATAACACGCCGGGCAACTACACCTTCATCCTGAAAGGGACGAAAGAGGTTCCGCGCCGTCTGTTACAGGAAAAGCGCAAAACCATCGGGATGCGTGTGCCGTCTAACCCGATTGCCCAGGCCTTGCTGGAAACGCTGGGTGAGCCGATGCTCTCAACCTCGCTGATGCTGCCCGGCAGTGAATTCACCGAGTCCGATCCGGAAGAGATCAAAGACCGTCTGGAAAAGGTAGTTGAGTTGATTATTCATGGCGGTTACCTCGGTCAGCAGCCGACCACGGTTGTCGACTTAACGGAAGATGCACCGGAAGTGATTCGCGAAGGCGTGGGCGATGTTAAGCCTTTCTTGTAAAGGTGTAAGCAGCTATACTACGCGGCCGTCAAATCAGGGCATAGCCCTGGTTTGACCTGATTCGACGCCTGTGAAGGCGCACAAGATAAATATTAAATCATTTATAATCAATGATTTAATATTTTTCGGTTAATGGTTGTTACCAGCTTGTGTGACAGCCATTAGCCACATCGCGACACTCATCATGTATGTACACCTTTCCCTGCTGTTAATGTCTTCCTTGGTACATGTCTTTACTGGATATCATTACCGAGGGTTTATGACTTCTCATTTCCAAAATCTGTTAGTTGCGCATTATATGCACCCTGGTTAACCTAAGATTAATCCTAATGAATCAAGGGTGAGCATGGCGATCGGCAACAGACAGATTCAAAAGGAATCACCCAAAGAAGAGTTAGATCGCTTGCTGGATGAGCTTGCATTCACGCAGGAACAGCGGGAGTTTATAGAATCCATGCGGCAAGATAACGGGGATAAAAATAAACAGGAGTAGGGTCTATGGCGTGGATCTGTGAAGTGAGCAGCCGTAGTGCTGCCGATATTGCTGTTTGCGTGGTCGGTTCAAGATCAGTAGCCGATCTGTTGGTTTGTAGAGTTGAGTCTCGCAGTGTGTCTCAAGGTATTGATGGGCTATGGTGTGAGGTAACGTCTCGAAGTGTTGCTTCATCGAAAGTAAAGTTTGTCACTTCATGCTATCCGTTCTCTTACATGCAGCATCAAGAGACAACTAATTATCTTTGATCACAAGGAATGAAACTTTGAAAGATTGGTTGCTTAATGTTGATAATCTAACCATGCTTGCTGCATGGGCGGGTTTTGTACTATCCGCTTTCCAGATATTAAAATCCAGAACAGCTCTACGCCTTTTCTTAGGTTGCGATCAGTATGAAGACAGAATTTACGTTTCCAATAAAAGCGCTCACGATGTGACGTTAAGTTCGGCGGGCGTAGTAACCCCAAGCGGACGCCTTAGCGATTGCTCTAACGAACATTGCGATGAATACATGATCAGCCCCATGTTGCCACGTCGATTAAAAGCCCGTGATGAAATGATCTTAGAAGTACCATTCATCAATAAGGCTCACCATAATAAGGTGCATCATCGCGGAGGGGTGTACGTGACTACATCTGATGGGAAGCTGTTCAGTGATGTTAGTTGGCTGCGTCGCCGCTGGTGGTGGATATTGTCTATGATCCTACGTGATTACAAGGGATGATTACTTATGCAACACACCAGATAAAGCTGGTGATTGGTTTGTCTTCCTCTTTCAATCGTTACTCCTCTTCAAAGGTCATTTGACCTGCCCCCACGATTAGATACAACACTCAGTTAGTAACGTCGGAATCTTCATTCTCAGAATGACCCTTTCTCCAGCCCGCTGCAAATTCAGACGGTGTCTGAT